>CAYOCZ010000249.1:0-5220 GCA_964402475.1 uncultured bacterium
CCGACACACTGTCGGGCGGAACGAACATCTACAACGTTACCAACGGCCTCGCCCAGGTCGGGTACAGCAACGGATACACCCACTGGTCGGTGACGAACGCGGGCGGCAACTCCGGCAACGACTGGGCCTGGTCCACGATCACCGCGCAGATCAACGCGGGCCACGCCATGCTCTGGTCGGCAATCTGGGAGGTTCATTCACTCGCCTGCTTTGGCTACCGGACCGAAGACAAGTTCGTGTATGTCCACAACACGTGGTGGACCCCGGCCGAGTGGTGGGCGCACTCGGGCAGCGATGTCTCGCACGTCGCCGCGGTGTCACCGGACGCCGGGGACGAGCATAACATCCGTCTGACCTACCCGCTGGGCGATACCTTCTACAACTCAACCGGCCGCGGCGAGATACTCTACGTCGGCGATACCTGCCGCATCGCCTGGGAGAGCGGAACGCCCGGCACGAGCGTGGATATCGACATTTCGACCGACGGCGGACGTAGCTGGGAGACGGCGGCCGCGGACGTGCCCGACAGCGGCGCGTATCACTGGTATATTCCGCCGTCCATCCCAACCTGTGACTCGGTCAGGCTGCGGGTGAGACAGTACAGCGGCTCGACCCTGACTTCGGCCGACGGCACAATTGGCTGCTTCCACACGCTGCGCGAGCCGGTGCCGCCGCCGCAGATCGCCCCGCCCAACGGCCTGCCCATAATGGACCCGCCGGTCGTGCTCATAGTCGACTCGGTCAAGGCGGCCTGCGACAGCATCCACTTCAAGCTAATACAGGGTCTCGATACCCTACTGGAGCAGAACGGTACTTCGGCGCACTGCGCCCTGCCCGACACGATGTTTGCGTACAACAAGACGTACAAGTGGATTGTCCGGGGCCTTAATCAGTGGGGCTGGGGTCCGTGGAGCACGCCGTGGTCATTCCGCACCCTGTTCAGCGGCATCGAGGAAGTGAACCCGGCACTCGTCATGCCTGCGTTCTCCGTACCGGCGGTCAACCGGCTCGCGTCAGGCAGTGTTCAGTTCGACGTGCGCATGGCCGCGCCGGGCAGCAAGCTGATTGTCTACGACGCGCTCGGCAATGTCGTTCGCGAACTCGCGGTGGCGCAACCGAGCAGAATGACGTGGGACATGACCGATGCGACCGGCAGGAAGCTCGCGGCGGGGCTCTACTTCGCCCGCCTTGCCGGCGGCTCGAGCCAGCCCACCAGCAAGCTGGTCCTGCTCGACTAACGGTTCCTCAGACTACTGCCGCCCCGGCTTCACGCCGGGGCGGCAGCGCTTCTGACCCCGCAGCGAGGGTATGCCTCGGCATTTCTGTCGCCTTTCGGTGACAGCTTGTCACCGAAAGGATACACCTCCGGAGATCCCACCTCACCTAAGTCTCGTATTCTCAACCCGTGAATCTTTGGCATGAACGGTGCCCATGACGAGTCGTGATCGATGACAACTCTCGCTGCGATGTAGCCCAATCGGTCAAACGTGGTGCCCAACAACGGACAACAGCCAATCCCGGTGCATCACGGCTGTGCACGTGGCGCGGCAACGGCCGCAATGTCGCACGCAGCGAAGTGGGCTAGTGACAAGAGGTTGTTTCCTCACTTCGCCCGTGTGCCGCAGATGAGTGAATAGGGGTAGAAAACCAGGGCGGCTTACAAGTGCGTGCGTTCTCAATCAGATGCAGCTACATGTACTGCAAATGGCCGGTGGCACGGGATCTGCCGTATGGGCAGCGGGGAGGAAGCCGCCGTTGGGCTTGCTGTTGACTATCGGAGCCCGGCGGCTATTCTCACCGTGGTTTGTCAAGCATCTGTCTTGACGGGCCGGGTTGTGACCCAGGGAAGCCGCGACGGGGTTCGAGTCTGAATGTCCGAGGACGAATGACCGTGGCCGTGAAAGGCTCGTACGGAGGTTAAATGAATAGGGTTCCTACCGGTTATTCGAGACGGCTGATGGCGCAGAATGCGCCGCGTAAATGTAGGTTCATAACCAACTACCGGGCCGCGGGGCCGAGGTCACTCGTGCTTGGGCTGGCGCTGGGCTTTGTCGCGAGCATCGGGCAGGCCCAGCCAGCACCCGATACGGCGTTGCAGCACGGTTCACATTGGTCAACCTGGAACGATGTGTGTAGCTTGAGCGTAGACGGTACGTTCGGACGCTGGGCGGTGGGCGACAGTGGAAGGGTGCTCAGGATGGCAAACGGCGACAGCTCAGTGGGATACGTCATTGGCAGGGGTCAGTACGACCTCTGCGGTGTCTCCTTTGCCGATGCGAACCACGGCTGGATTGTGGGAAACAAGCGCGATGAACCCAACCGAGGAAGCGGCATCGTATTCTCGGCCAGGCGAGGCGGCAGCGAAGCCAAAGAGTGGGTCTGGTCGTGCCCCGTGGTCCGGCCCGGCGTCAAGGTGCCGTTTCTGAAGGTGGAGGCCATGGACATCAGGCACGTCTGGGTGACGTGCGGTGACGGGTACATGCTCTATACCAACGACGGAGGGGCGCGCTGGGCGGTGACTGCCAGGAGACCCGGGGCTCGTGAGTCGGGCACTGGTTGGAGTGACCATGAGAAGTGAGAGCCACACGGGACAAGCGACCCGGGCCTTCCTGACCGTCGCGCTACTGATAGCCCCCGGATACTCGCTGATTACAGAGGACATTGATGTCGTCTGGACGATCTCAGGTGACACAGCGCTTACTGCGTTCGGGGCGTCCCTCGCGAGTGGCGATGTGAACGGTGATGGCATCCCTGACATCCTTGTAGCGTCGGACTCGCTGGACTGGGAACAAAGTGGTTATCGAGGAATGGTCTACATCTACTACGGCAGTCACGTCGGCAGCGCCGTGCCGGACGTCATTCTCAGAAGTCCCATGCTGAAAGGCTCGAACACTCCCCGCCTGGCCTGCGGTGACCTGAATGGTGACGGCTATGCAGACATTGCCATGGGTGAAGACATGGCGGATGACGCCTACGGCATTTGCACAATATGGATGGGCGGCAACCCAATTGACACGATTCCTCACTGCGTCATCCACGGTCGGTACTGGTGGCTGGAAGCGCATTACGGCTGTGACGTTTCAATTGGCGACCTGAATGGCGACGGTTACAACGACCTTCTGGTGGGAGCTTACTACTCGGCTCAGCAACCTGGGCAGTTCGGCAGGGGAAGGGCCTACGCGTACTATGGTCGTCCTGATGGTGTCGATACGATACCAGACGTGACTTTGCTTGGCGGGCACGATGGCGAACGCGAAGGATTCGGCATGGGGGTGTCAGCCGAAGGCGACTTCGACCATGACGGCTTCCACGACCTCTACATCGGAGCGTGGGTGTACGGCTCTGATGCAAGGGGCCGGATGTACGTCTACTACGGCGGAAACCCGATGGACACGAGCTACGACATGGCCATGTCGGGAGAGGGGGCAGGCCAGAAGTTGGGATTCGACAAACCGGGCGCCCTCACCACGCAGAGCGGCTTTGACTATGCTGTCGAGGGTTGCGAACTCTGGTCGGATCCGGGAGGCAGCCAACGCGGCAAGGTCTACATCCACGTGGGAGGTAGGCCGATGGACAGCATTCCCGACATTTCGCTGATCGGACCGCAGGACTGCGACCTTGGCGTCTCGGCGCAGTCGGCCGGCGATGCAACCGGCGACGGAAACGACGACCTTGTCGCTGGAGCCCCCAGCGTACATCCACCCAGCACCGCGGGTGCGGCCTACTTGTGGGAAACGGGGGCTCACTTCGACACCGTGCCGGATGCGTGGATGTTTGGAGAGAGTGAGTGGCAGCTCGTGGGGTTCAGGACTTCCACAGCCGGGGACCTTGATGGCGACGGTCGGTCGGAGTTCATGGTCTCGAACTATCCTAGCGACGAGCCGACGTACGTCTGGGTCTGCAAGTACACCGGCAGTGGTGTCGAGGAAACGCCGAACGCCGGTGTGCGAACGACGAACCGCCGAGCAACCGTCGTACGCTACATCTTGTACTTGCCCCCGGCGTCGGGCGTTGGGCTTCAGACCTCTAGCGTACTGCTGGACATCAGCGGGCGCAAGGTGCTCGACCTGCAACCCGGCACGAACGACGTACGTGGGCTGGCTCCGGGCGTCTACTTCGTGCGAGAAGAGCCGCAAGCCGCAAGTCTCCAGTCACAAGCTATCCGCAAGGTCGTGGTGACGAGGTAGGGCAAGCAGATAGGTTGCAGTAGACAGTAGGCAGTAGACAGGCAGGGGCGGGCGAAAGCCCGCCCCTGCCGGATGCGGCTTCACTTCTTACGGCTTCGACGCTTGCTGGCAGGCCGGTCGCGAGTTGCGGGCGGCTCTCCTTCATCCCAGATGTCGGGAAGAAGCCGCGCACCGTGCACGACCGCGGCGATCTGGACTTGGTCTCCTCTGATGCGGTAGACGATACGGTAGTTCTGGAACAGCAGTTCTCGCAGGTCGCGCCGGTCGTACTCGGGCACGATTCGGCCCGATTCCGGGAACAGGGCCAGCATTTCCGCCGCTGCGAAGATGCGTTGGGCAAACAGCTTGGCGTAGTGCTCCGAATCCCGGCTGATGTACTCGCATACCTCAGCTAGGCTGGTCAGCGCGGACGGAGACCAGACTAGCTGAGCCACTTCTTGAGTCGGTCGCGGGCGACGGTCTGCGTGATGCCCTTGCCCTCGTCCAACTCCTTCAGGCCGGTTTCGACTTTGAGCCTGAAGTAGAGCTCGGCCATGATGTCCGCAATGCCGGCGTCGTCGGGGAGCCGCTCGATCATCTGAATGACTTCGTTCTTCACCTTGGGCACGTATAGCTCCTTTTGATGATTCTAGGATGCGCGGACCGCGAGTCAAGGCAGGGCCGTGCGCCGCACGTCTCCAGCTAGCAGGTTGCTTTGTGACAGATGCTGGAGGCCGGACGGAGCATACGGAGGGACTCCATTTCCATCGTCTCGACACGTCGGGCTTCCGGTCGTGGAGAAGCGGTAGTCACCAGATAAGCCGAAGGGAGTAAGGAGGAGAGAGTAAGAGAGCAGAGAAGGAACCGAGCAGGGGCGGGCTTTCGCCCGCCCCTGATTCTAGGGCGAAGTGCGACTATCCGTCAGCCTGCGGCTACGGCTCGGGCGCCGGGACGCTGAAGACCTCAGAGCGGACAGCCGCGAGGACCACCGGGTCGAGACCGCGAGCCTGCCACTTCTCCAGCAGCACCTGGGCTTCGCGCGCAAGCGTCGGGC
>CAYOCZ010000250.1:0-5204 GCA_964402475.1 uncultured bacterium
ACCCGCACATCTCTACCCAGCCGAGTTTGCCCATCTTGGCAAATACCTCGGCGCTCGGTTCGGTATAGGGGAAGAAGGAAGGCCGGAACCTGACTTCCTCTGCGCCCATTTTCTTGTAGAACGCCTCGAGCGTGCCGAACAGAGTCGCGAGGGTCGCCTGCTCGTCGATGATGATGCCATCGATTTGCATGAACTCGGCCAAGTGAGTCTGGTCCGTCGCCTCGCGGCGGAAGGTCTTACCGATGCAGAAGACCTTGCGTGGCGGCTTCGGGTCCGCAGCCAGCGCGCGGATAGAAGCCGAGGTCGTGTGCGTCCGTAGCACCAATCGCCGCGCCTTCTCAATGTCCCATTGGTAGCGCCAGCCGGTCGAACCGGTGTCGCCGCCGTTCTCGTGGGTTCGGGCAACCGCCTGTACGAGCTTGTCGGCGGGCAGCCGTCCGTGTTTCGGCTCGGCCACGTAGAACGTATCCTGCATCTCGCGTGCCGGATGGTCCTGCGGCTGGAACAGGGCGTCGAAGACCCAGAACGCGGTATCGACCGTCGGCGAAGCGACCTCCTCGAAACCCATCTCGAAGAACGCCTGCCGGATTTCCTGAATCACCCGCTGCAGCGGATGTTCCTTGCCCGGGTACTTCGGCGCGGTCGCCAAGGCCGGGTCGTACTTCCTGAACGCGACTCTGTCCCACTCGCCGTGATGTCGAACCAGCATCTCGGGCGTCAACTGGTTGACTTCTATGTCCTGCTCGATACCGCCGGCCTTGAGCGCGGCGCCAGCGTCGGTCAAAGACAGTGTGCGCTTGGTACGCTTCTTGCGTCTAACTAGCTCGTCCCGGCCCCTAAGTAACGCACTCGCAGCCGCGACATCAACGTCATCCGGAAAATCCGCGTCGCCCATGGGAGTCGGGGCACGTTCAAGCAAGAAATGCAGCAGCTTTTCGTCGGCGTCTTCCTTTCCCTCTCTGTTCGCTAGCCTACCCGCGTCTGTTATGATGAGCGAGTCCCCGGCGCGGGTGCACCAGCCTCTTTTCATTAGCCATTTGAGGTGCGACCTGACATCTGGCTTGCCGAGGAGTCGAGGGAGTTCGGCTATGCTAACGACCCCGTCTTGTCGCTTGCCGATCTCCGCTAGTGCCATCCGCTCCGGCAACAACTCCGCAAGACTCACTGCGTCGTCAGGATGAGTCAGGCTGAACTCCTCGTAGTGGGTCTCGCTGATCGTGACAAACCCCTTCTGCTCAAGCTGCTTCGCACCTGCCATGACTAATGACTGGTCGATGCCTGCTCCCGGTGACTGACTTCGGCGCTCCTGTACCAGCTGCTTGGTCAAGGCCTCTACGTCGCGGTCTATTCTCTTGCCTACGTCCTCTACGGACGCAGCACCCCCGCTCTCCAGCGCCTTCAGGACAAGGTATTCCAGTTCCGGCAAGCGTGTCATTGCCGCCTCAATATGCCGGAACTAGAGGGAAAGTCAAGGAAGTAAGGTCACGGACGCAGACCAACGAGACGGTCAAGGCAGCCGTCATTGTCGGAATCACAGCACCGCTCATCGTTCTTCTGAACGCTCCGGTCAGAACATCGGTCCAAGCTCAGGCCGAAGCTCGGAACGACGCTTGGCGCATCGCTCAGGTCAAAGTCTCGCTCATCCCCGCATTCACCGCTCCACTCAACAGCGTTCGCCAATGCGCGAGCATCGGCATCGGCACCTGCGCCGACGACCGGACACTCACCGGAGCTTCACGCGGTGCGCGGCTCAAGGCTCGGCGTAGAGCGCCGGACGGAAATCTAGCCATTGCAGGCGTCATGATTCGGCGAGTCGTTCGACGAGTCAATCAGCGACTCCTTTCCCGATTCATTCTACGAGTGATTCGCCGACTGAACCCGCAACTTAATCGCTAACTGACTCGCAGATTCAATCCACGAGTCACTCAGGACGTGAATCGGCGACTCACATGAAGATTCAGTCGCCGACTCAGTCCTTAAATCATTCCACGAGCGGCTCTTAGATTCACTCTAGCAGTCATTCTGCGAACGATTCAACAAGTCACTCCGGGAACCGATGGGGGAACGGTTCCCCCATCGGTTCCGCATTTGACTCCCCGAGTCGCAGCCACAGAGATGTCCTACGCGCTTTGGAGTTCTGTCTGCGCCATATCTTGCTCAAATACAAGAGGTTAGGTGATTCGCCCCGCCTTGAGACCTGCCTTCGCCGTTGAATGTAGCTGCCTGTGCGTGCCCGCGCTGCTCAGTGCAGGTCATGAGGCGGTTTGCGCCGCCTCGCGTTCCGCATGTGAGACTGTGTCCAAGTCAGCGACCAACTGAGCTGTTCCGGTTGCGTTCACCGCCGCAGCCGGCGCAATGCGGCCTGCTGATCCGCAGATTGCTCACCGCTGACTGCTCTCTGCTAACTCGCGTGGTCCGTCGCCTGCCCGCCGCCGAAGCCGCGAACCGTGAGCCGTAGGCCGTCGGCATTCTCGCCCCGCCGCCTTGATTTCCCCGCCCGCAGTAGTAGTATTCGCCTTATGGCGGACCCCGAACGTCATCCGTTCTTGCGGCGGAGGAAACTGAAGTACAGGTGTCCGCGAATCCAACTGATGGAGGTGCTAAGGATGCTATCCCTCAAGAGGGTCCTGGTTCTGAGTTTCCTGCTCTGGCTGGTCGTTGCGGCCGGGTGCGTGTACAGACTTACGGACTTCACGATCATATCCACGCGCAATGTCGACCTGTCCCGACTGGGTGAGTGCCAGAAGTATGGTCATCGTGTCAAGGGACGGCACGGGATTACCACGTGCTTCGGAGGCCCGCTCTTCGGCGGGCGTCCAGACATGAAGACGGCGATAGACCGGGCGTTGGACAGAGTCCCAGGAAGCGTAGCGTTGGTCGACGGCGTAGTGTACGAGTCCAACTGGAGTTTCCTCGACATCTTCGGGGGACGCTCGATCATCGTCGAGGGAACGCCGCTCGTGGAAACCAGGGAGTCGCCCCCGCAGAAGTGACGCGACTCGTTGGTACTTCGTAGGAAGGATCCTAATGGTCAAGGTCTTAATCGAATGGGAGCCGTCTGCCATGCGGGATCTCTCCGAGACGGAGAACACCCGGCTGTTCGCACTATCGCGAGGCTCCAAGCCGCTATATGTCGGTCTAGCATGTGGCGATAACGATGTGGCCCAGGAGATTGAACCAGACCTCGGGCTGGTCCGTTGTTGAGGTCTGCGCCTTTTGTGGAGGGTAGATGAGCATTGCAGGTTGTCCGAACACGAAATACGCGCCGCAAGTCAGCTTCTGGATGTCACCAGTGAGTGCTGACGAAGACGCCGAAGGACCTTTGGTCATCAAGCGAATGATCCGACAGGCTGCACCCTACTTCTGTTGGAAAACGCATACCAACGGTAGGGTGAAGCCGAACGACATGCTGTGCATCTACGCAACGGAGCAAGGAGGTGGCCCCGGTGGCGTCGTGGCGCACGCGAGAGTCACGTCCGAAGAGCAGGACGAACTCAACAGAGCTCAGCTTCTATCTTCTGGCAAGGCCACGCGACAGGACCCTATTCTACAGATCATGGACGAACTCCAACAGGCGAATGATGTCGCGGCACTAGAGCACATGCGGCGGTTTCCTCGCATCTTCCTGCTCACAGACGTAGTGTCGTACTTCGGTGACCCTGTCGCGTTGGCCTCTGTCTTCGTTCGGTTGCACGACCACGTTCGTGCGGCTAGGAATGAAGGTCAGTTTGCATCAGCCACGAGAGAGATCTGTGAGCACGACTTCCTTGTACTCACCAGACAAGCGGACCCCGTAGACTAGCATGGCACGATGAAGCGATTTCGTCTCGCACACATGCCCGTAGCCATCCGGCTGAGTCGATGAAGGGGGGTCGGGGATGCTCTACCAAGTATGATTCCGATACGTGTCAATGGCCGCGATTGGAGCCTGCCGGGCCGACGGGCGTTCTTCTCTCCTGACCGCCACATAGTCTATGAAGGCTATGCTCATTACCCGAACCGGCCTGCTGGAAGACGCGCCGCTTGTGCCGCAAGAAGTGCCCGAGCCGAAACTGGCGCCGGGCGAACTGCTCATCAAGGTCTCGGCCTGTGGAGTCTGTCACACCGAACTCGACGAAATCGAGGGCCGCACGCCACCACCGAAGCTGCCGGTGGTGCCGGGACACCAGGTTGTCGGAAGGGTCGTGGCCATCGGCGAGCGAAACCCTGGGGACAGTCCACGTCGGGACAGTCCCCGGATTCGCGTCGGTGACCGCGTGGGCGTGGCTTGGATATTCTCTGCCTGCGGCAAGTGTGAGTACTGCCGTAGTGGTCAGGAGAACCTCTGCCCTGACTTCAAGGCCACGGGCCGCGATGCCAATGGCGGCTATGCCGAGTACATGACCGTGCCCGAAGGCTCTGTGTCCCTGATACCAGAGGTGTTCACCGATGCCGAAGCTGCACCGCTGCTGTGCGCCGGAGCGGTCGGCTATCGTTCGCTGCGACTTGCCAACATAGAGGACGGACAGAGTCTCGGCCTGACCGGATTCGGCGCTTCAGGTCACCTGGTGCTGAAGACCGTGCGGTATCAATACCCAAAGACGCGCGTACACGTGTTCGCTCGCAGCAAGGAGGAGCAGGCCTTTGCCCGGGAGCTGGGAACGACGTGGGCCGGTGACACGAAGGACAACGCGCCGGAGTTGCTGGATGCCGTGATAGACACGACGCCGGTCTGGGGTCCGGTCGTGGCCGCACTTGCCAGCCTGAAGCCCGGGGGCAGACTGGTCATCAACGCCATCCGGAAAGAGGAAACCGACAAGCAGGTGCTACTGGAGCTCGACTACGCGAAGCACCTGTGGATGGAGAAGGAAGTGAAGAGCGTGGCCAATGTCACGCGCGAAGACGTGAGCGAGTTCCTTGCTCTGGCTGCGTGCATCCCAATCAAGCCTGAAGTGCAGGAGTATCCGCTCGAAGCCGCGAATCAGGCTCTGCTCGAACTGAAAGAGCGCCGCATCCGCGGCGCGAAGGTGCTCCGCGTAGTCTGAACCCCGCTCGGGACACGACCAAGCGCGAAAGCAGGGGACGGTCCCTTGGAGCACTCGGCGTGCGGGACAGTCCCCGTTTTCGCGGTCATGTCCCTCGCTCGAACTGGCTGAGAATCGGCTTCGCTAGGAGGAACACGACAACCACGGCCGGGGCCAGCGCGCCGAGGATTGAGAGAAGCA
>CAYOCZ010000251.1:0-5203 GCA_964402475.1 uncultured bacterium
CTGCCCGTGGCGTCGTAGAGGGAGGCAACGCTACTCGGCGTCCCTAGGCCGGTCCGGAGCCGCCCACGCCTCCCCACGATGCTCTGCCGCCCCGCGCCCCTCGTCCCCCGTCCCTCGTCCCCTGTCATCTCATCCACCCCGATCAGGTCCCAGTCAGTGAGCTTGGCGTAGATGTCAAACCCCTTGTGCCGGCGATTGTCGGCCCAGGCAAACGCCAGGACGTTGTCACTTGCCACAATACTCTGGCCCACGGTCCAGTGGTGGTTGTTCGGAAACAGGTTGGGCCCGTTCACCATCTTGTTGAAGCTGATTCGTGTGCCGTCCGAGTTGAACCGCTGGCAGTAGATCTGCGGGTTGCCGGGGAAGTCCCGCTCGTCATTGAATTCAACGGCCAGCCTGCCGTCCGGGGCGAAGGCGCAACTCGGCGAGTAGGCATCGCCCGGGGTCGAATTGTCGTTGACCCGCTCGTTGGCGCGGATCCGCACTCCGGCAGAATCAAACCACTGCAGGTACACGTCATAAGCGTCGTCGCGGGTGTCTTCCCAGGCTACGGCAAACCGCCCCTGCTCGTCGATCGCGCAGGATGGGTAACCGTGGTACGTTCCGGGAGGATCGAGGTTCGCCAAGATGTTGCTGCCGATGCGTGAACCGTCGGCCCGGAAAGCCTGGCAGTAGATGTCGGACGTCCCGGAACGAGAATCCATCCAGGCGGTTATGAAGCGGCCGCTCCGGTTCATGGCTGCGCTTCCGTAGTATCCATAGCCGGTTGACTCCTGCACCGCAAACTCGGGGCCGAGCGGGTCGCGGTTCGAGTCATACCGACGGCAGTACATCTGGTACGGGCCGGAGCGCGTGTCCATCCAGAGAATGACCGCATTGTTGCTTGAGTCCATTGCCACGTAGGGGTACCACTGGGACGCGCCCGAGCCGTCGGAATTCACCAGGAAGTTGGACCCGACCGGCGTGCCGCTGGCGTCCATGTACTGCGCATAGATATCGATGGAATCCGACCCGGCCCGCATGTCGGTCCATGCCGCAAGGAACCGGCCGCTGCCACCGGCCGTGCTCGCGTAGTACTGCGCGGCGCCGCCCGGTCCGTCGCTGTTGAGCCGCAGGTTCGCACCAAGCAGGTTTCCCGCTGCGTCCGCCACACACCGGTAGATATCGGTCGCGCCGTTCCGCTCATCCTCCCAAGCCACGCAGATCAGCCCGTGCGCGTCCATGCCGATGGACGAACAGCGCTGGAGCGCGCTGCCGTGGTCGTCATTGATACGGAAGTTGGCTCCCACCTTGCTCCCGTTCCGGCCGAGGCGCTGGCCATAGATGTCCGCGTTGCCGGAGCGCGCGTCCGCCCACGCGGCCCAGTATCCGCCATCCGGCCTCGTCTCGATGCTGGGGCCTGTCTGACTCCCGGTGCTAATGTCGCTCAGCCTGAAGCCCGGGCCCAGCGGATTTCCGCCTGCATCGTATCGCCGCGCATACACGCCGTCCTCGCCGTCCCGGCGGTCGGTCCAGACAACCACGAACTCGCCATACCGGTTCACGGCAACCCCGGAGCCGTGCTGGTCGGCGCTGCCGTTGTCGTCATTGACCTTGAAGTTCTGACCGGCCGGGTTGCCGCCCGCGTCGTACCGCTGGCCGTAGACGTCCCAGTCGCCGTTCCTGCCGTCGTCCCACGTGGCAACGAACTCGCCGGTCGCGCCGCACGATACATCTGGTGTCCACTGGGTGCTGGTATTAGTCGTTACCTGGATGTTCGCGCCGAGCCGCTGGCCCTGCGAGTTGAACCGCTGACAGAAGACGTTCCAGTCCGCGCTCCCCTGACCTCTGCCGTCCATCCACGCCACCACGAAACGACCTGAGCTGTCGCCTGCCACGTCCGGTTCGTACTGGTTGGCGTATCCGACCCCGTCGTCATTTACCCGGAAGTTCGTATCCAACGGCGTGCCGTCAGAATTGAGGAACTGGGCGAAGATGTCACCGGTCGCACCGAACCTCCGGTCGTCCCATGCCAAGAGGGCCACTCCGCCCGAGGCAACCCAAGCTCCGGACATGCCCTGGTCCCCGCCGGCCGCGGAGTCGCTTGCGCGGAAGTTGCCGCCCAACCGCGCGCCCGCGGCATCGAACCGCTGAGCGAACAGGTCGGAGTTGCCGATGTCTCTCCGGTCCTGCCAGCAGAACAGGAACCGGCCATCCTGCCCCATAGCACTCGACGGTTCACCCTGCCAGCCCAGCGTGATGTCGGTGTTCAACCGCTCGTTCGCCCCAATCCTGTTTCCGGCCGAGTCAAGCAACTGAAACCAGGCATCGGCGTCCCCATCGCGGAATCCGGTCCAACTCACCACGAAGCCGCCGGCTGCGTCGACCGCGAGCTTGGGCACAAGCTGCTTGCATCCGCTCGCGGTATCGTCGTTACAGACAAAGTCGTCCTTGATGACGCCGTCAACGCTCTGCCCCGCACTCCCCGCCCCTCGCTCCCTGCCCCACCTCGAACTGCGCCGGGGCGGCACCTGCCCGTTCGGCAGCGGTCTCGGGTTGTCCGGAGTCCGCATTCTGATGAGTTGGCCTGGGCGGCCCCGGTCGGACAGTGCAGCCGGCCCGGCCAGCGCTACGGCCGCGCTCACCATTGCCGCGAGCAGGCTGATCTGCAATCTGAAATCTGGAATCTTCAATGGGTACGTCTACCTCACGACCGCCAGCTTTGTGAACTTCACGTCGGTCTTGCCGGAGTTCGTCACTGCCAGCCGGACGATGTATGTGCCGGGCGGAACCTTGGCAAGTTTGACGACAGTCTCGTTGTCCATGCCCGGCACTGCCTGACCCTCCATCTCCTCGCCGACCGGCTCGCCGACCATGTCCAGCAGCCGGAGCTTCACCGCACTTTGACCCGGCCCGAGCCGGTACCTCACCATTGCGTGGTCTGCGGCCGGATTCGGGTACACGTAGAGCTTGTCCACGAGCTTGGTGCTGCTGCCCGGCTGCCAGACCGGCACTTCGGAATCCGGAACCAGCCCGGTATGGCAAGGGTCGTGGTACGCGCACGGCCACTTGATGCCGGAGGCCGGGCCCGGCATGTCCCACACGTAGAACACGCCCGAATCCGACCCGGCGGCCAGCTCGATGTCTCCGTCCCGGTCAAGGTCAACCGCGAGCGGCACCGCGCTGACGCCCGCCGTGGCCATCAGCGGAAAGAAACCGAGTGGCTCGCCGGTCCGACCATTGAACCCGAGCAGGCCGTACTGCGGCGAGCCGATGACGACGTCAGACGTGCCGTCGCCGTCAACGTCAGCCACGACCGGTGAGGAAGCGTACTGGAAGAGGACGTCGAATGTAATAATCCAGTTGCCGGCCAGTTCCGTGGTCGTGTAGGTGGATTCCTGCGTGAAGGGGTAGTTTGTGACAAACGTGGCGTTGTGGTTCAGCGCGAACAGCTCGTTCATCGACGCGGCGAGGAAGTCAATCTGCTCATCAGCGTTGATATCGGCCGCCGCCAGAGTGCCGGTGAACGGACTGCGTATGAACTCGCGGGACTGAAACCTGACCGTGCCATCCAGACCGACCACGTAGTAACGATAGTCGTGCTCGCCGCCGGCGACAACAGCTATCTCCTTGCTCCCGTCCCGGTCGAAGTCGCCGACCAAGGGTTGGGCCTTGGCGTAGAACGGAGAGCTACTGAGCACTATCGGGAAACCACTCGCGAGCGAGCCGTCCGGGTCGAACAGGAACAGCCTCCCATCGCCGCTGAGCAGAACGATCTGCGGCCGGATCGTATCGGTCACCGCGACGGGCGCGCGGATTTCCGAGCCCACCGCGACCGGGAATCCGGGCATCGGGGTTCCGTCGCCCTTCCAGGCATACAGCTTCATGTCGGTCGAACCGACGATGATTTCCTTCTTACCGTCTGCGTCGAGGTCTGCGAGCACCGGCGCGGCGAGGACCCGGTCCCCGACCTTGATGTGCGTCGTATCACCCGAGACCGGAACGACCGTGACAAAGGTATCATTGCCTGCGACAACGACCTCAAGCTTCGAATCGCCGGCAACGTCGCCGATAGCGAGGTCGGCCCGGGTGGTAGTGCCGATTCTGAGGTAACGGAGCACCGAGCCGTCGGCACGCCAGATTTTAAGTCCGCCGGCGGTGTCAATCACGGCGATGTCGAGCGTATCGTTGGCGTCGATGTCTGCGGCGAAAGCCGACAGGAGCGGCGCGGTGCCCGTTGTCTTCGGAAACCCGGGCTGGTAAAGGTCCCATCCGATCTTCACGGGGATAATCGTATCCTTCAGTCGCGAGGTTGAATCCACAGCTCCCAGCAGCGTGACGTCGAGGTAACTCCGGCCCTTGTACCCGTCCGAGTTCGGGTTGGTCTGGGCGCTGAAACGGTCGTTGTACCCACCCTTGAGGAACGGGTCGTACTTGTACCCGTAGACCTCGTAGTACGGTGCGCGCGACTGCCAGTACGACACGTCGAAGTCCTGCACGCCGTCGCCCTCTTCCAGGTCCACGCCCTTGTGCGAGGGGTCGATGTTGACGGCATTGTACGGCCCGTAGTCGGCCAGCACCTTCCGGTCGACGTGCCATATGAGCAGGCCGGACCCGGACTGGAAGAAGTCGTACTCGTTGCCGCCGACCGCGATGACCACACCGTCCTCGACGTCCACGTCAATCGTATCCGGCTGCTTGACGTCCACCTGCCGGTTCTCAATCAGGAAGTACTCGTCCGGGTTTATCGGTATCTTCACGATTGTGGGTTGGGTGTCGCCGCGCTGGCTGAACATCACCGTGTCCATCTCCGCGGCGAATACCGCAATCGATTCGACTGGCACCCTCACTGTCCGCACCTGGGTCAGGGTATCAAGGAACAGAGTACGATGGTACGCGTCAAGAAAACCGGGGATCACTCCGGGCGGCGCGCCGGCGCCATAATCGCCGAGCCATGCACCGTAGCCCATCAGACTCCACCCACCCACGCCCATCGTCAACCCGGTCACGTCGTAGAGATCGTATGCGCCCAGCAGGTGCGCGAACTCGTGAAAGAGCGTGCCCGCAAGCCCGGTCATGCCCAGGATGTTGGTCTCGTTCCCATACATCGTATCCTGGCGCATCATCTCGGGCAGCACGGTCCCCTGCTCGATACGGGTGCGGCCTGAGTCGACCGATATGTACGGCACACCCAGGTAGGCCTCAATCGCGCCTGACGGAATTT
>CAYOCZ010000252.1:0-5202 GCA_964402475.1 uncultured bacterium
CTGATAATAACCTGTTACCTATGTCCTGAGTCCGGACCGGGAGGCTCTCCCCAAGTCTTTGGCAGGCTCTTTACCAAAGCCTCTGCCAGGGCCTTTGGCAGGCTCTCCGGCAAAGTCTCTCCCAAGCTCTTTGGTCGAGCCTCTGGCAAGGTCTTTGCCCCGCTCTCCGGCAAGGTCTCTCGTGAGGCCTCTGCCGAGGTCCCTGGTAATGTCTTTCCCTCGCTCCTTGGCAGAGTCTCCGGCAAGGGCTCTCCCAAGCTCATTGGCGAGGTCTCCGGCGAGGTCTCTGGCAAAGCCTCTCCCAAGGCCTTTGGCAGACTCTCTGGCAATGCCTCTCCCAAGCTCTTTCCCCCGCTCTCTGCCAATGCCTTTGCCCGGTTCCAACGCGGCCGTCGCCAACTCCTCAGTCTCCCGCCGATTTGACATCCCTGCCCGCGAGTTCTAATATGTCCGCGATGAGGACGCGGCTTCCGGTCGGCGGTTGCCTTCTGCTGTTTGCCGTCTGTCTTACCTCAATTGCCTTTGCCCAAACGAACTGGGCAAGGACGTATGGCGCAGGCTATGCGTGGGGCAACTCGGTCCAGCAGACTTCTGACGGCGGTTACATCATCGCAGGCAGCCGTGGCGTTGTCTATCTCGTAAGGACCAATGCTCAGAGCGACACGCTCTGGACCAGAGCCTACGGTAGAGTTGTTGGTGGCCAGGGCAGTTCCGTGCGGCAGACGGCCGACGGCGGTTACATCCTTGTATGCTCCTACGGCGATGTCGACCTCATGAAGACTGATTCCCGAGGCGATTCACTCTGGACCAGAAGCTATGAAGGCTCAGTGGACTGCGTCGAACCGACGGCCGACGGCGGCTACATCCTTGCGGGCGGGCTCGACACGGACTTCTATCTCGCCAAGATCAACGCTCAGGGCGACACGCTCTGGACAAGGACCTACGCGCACAACCACAATCAGAGTGCGGACGCTGTCCAACTGACAGCGGACGGCGGCTACATCGTTGCGGGGAGGACCGATACCGGTTCGGCGACTCACCACATCTACCTCCTGAAGACCAACGCGCTGGGCGACGAGCTTTGGGCCAGAGCCTGCGGCGACTCAGTCACTGAGTACTCCACATCGGTCCAACAGACCAGCGATGGCGGCTACGTCGTCGCAACCACCCGCAGTTTCGCAGGTCCACGGATGCCGGATGTCTATCTCATAAGGACCCACGCCCAGGGCGATACGCTTTGGACCAGAACCTATGGTGGGATAGGCATGGAGAGAGGCTTCTCGGCCCTACAGACTGCTGACGGCGGCTACATCATCGGTGGCACCACGCATTCCTTCGGTGCAGGGGCGACTGATTTCTATCTGGTCAAGACCGATGCTCAGGGTGAGACGCTCTGGACCAGAACCTATGGCGGGAAGGAACGAGAAGACGCCCGCTCCCTCACACAGGCCGCCGATGGCGACTACGTCATCACGGGTTACACCGAGTCCTTCGGGCCAAGGGGACTCTATGTCTACCTGGTCAAGACCAATGGCGAGCTCGACGTGGGACCGATTGCGATTCAGTCACCACCGGGAGTCGTGGATTCCGGCACTTCGTATGTGCCGCGTACGGTCGTCCGCAACTTCGGCCTGACGTCGGGGTCGATAGTTCAGGTGACCATGGACATCGGTTCGGGCTATTCCCAGACGGTCCAAGAGACGTTGGTGTCGGTGCCGCTGGACACGGTCGTATTCCCGGCGTGGACTGCGGAGCCGGTCGGCTCGGTTGCGGTTAGGTGCTACACGTCGCTGGTTGGGGATGAGGACCCGGCCAATGACACCATCCAAGACTCGATTCAGGTGCTCGGCCCGCCCGCGCACGATGTCGGCGCCGTCGCCATCATCTCACCGTCAGGTGGCGTGCGGGCCGGCGACACTGTCATACCCCGGGCGCGAATCAGGAACTTCGGGAACCGGGTGGAGCGGTACTTCGACGTACGGTTCCGCATCGGCACTAGCTACAGCCGGACGGTGAACGTAGCAGACGCACTGCCGTCTGACTCAACGGCAGAGCTTACGTTTCCGCCCTGGATGGCAGAGGCAGGCGACTGGGCAGTCAGTTGCTCGACCATGCTGGCGAGTGACGTGGTCCGGGCCAACGACAAGGTCAGTTCTTCGGTGCGGGTGTTCCCGCAGTCGCTGCAGATAGAGCCGGACCAGTCGGACCGGCTTGAGGCAGGCAAGAGCAAGACATATAAGTTCTATGCCCTGATTCAGGGCGACACCGGCGCGGTGGTCGAGGTGGCGCGGCCGACTGCACCGTCGGGCTGGAGTCTCAGGCTCGGTGACGCGACCGGCGCGGACGACCTGACCGACACCGATGGCGACGGGATACCTGACCTTGGGTACGTAGCGCCGGGCGAGTCAGGCTGGTTCTCGCTCGACGTGACCGCTCCGTCCGGGACGCAGGGAGACACAGCGTCGCTCGGTCAGGGAGTATTCCTCGTGGCGGGACACCTGGGTGATCGCACAGATATCGCCGACACGGCCATCCTGAGTCTTACTCTCTTGCCCGCATTCTCCGTGCACAACTTCCCGAACCCCTTCATTGACCATACCGCGTTTGTCATCGGCCTGCCCGAGGACGGCAGGGCCAGCTTGACCGTCTACACCCGGGCCGGGGAAAGCGTATGCCGGGTCATCGAGAACACGGACATGCCGGCCGGAACCAACTTCGTGCGCTGGGATGGAGTGAATGACAACGGCCGAGGTATCGCGCCCGGGACCTATGAGTACCTGCTCGACTACGTTCACGCGGGCAAGACCGACCGAATCCGCAAGCGGCTGGTGGTAACAAGGGAATAACGCATGGCTGCCGCATGGTCATTGCTTTGCCTGGTCATCGCCGGGGCAGCATTCGCACAGGGCTATCCGGATTCGGTCGTCGCGCAGATTCCCGTCGGTGGTGACCCGACCAACCTCACGGCCCTGCCGAACGGGGAGTATCTTTATGTCGGCAACGAGACCGTTGACTCTGTGACCGTTGTCAGGCTGACCGACCGGACGGT
Source organism: uncultured bacterium (assembly GCA_964402475.1). Taxonomy (GTDB): domain Bacteria; phylum Hydrothermota; class Tepidihabitantia; order Tepidihabitantales; family Tepidihabitantaceae; genus UBA2258. The sequence continues at coordinate 3,050 of CAYOCZ010000252.1, forward strand.
CGTCGGTCAAGTGGCAACCGGGCAGTCGCCGTGGGAGTTGATGGCAAGCTCGAACGGCGACTACGTCTACGCTTCGAACCAGGGCAGCAACTCGGTTTCGGTCATCAGAACCACGGATAATACTGTAGTCGCCACGGTGCCGGTCGGCGCCAGTCCTTGTCTAATTGCTTTCCGGCCCGCTGGTGACTTCGCTTACGTGTCCAACAACGGCGGCAGCAGCGTCTCGGTTATCAGGACCGTGGATAACACCGTTGTCGCAACCGTTCCGGTCGGCAGCGTCCCGCGCGGTATCACCTGTCTGCCCAACGGGGAATTCGTTTATGTAGCCAACCGTAACAGCAACAGCGTCTCGGTGATTCGGACTGCGGACAACACGGTTGTCGCGACAGTGCCTTTCAGCGACAGCCCGCACCGGGTCTGCGCGTTGAGCGACGGGAGCTGCGTCTATGTTACGATGTATGGCGGAAGCAGAGTGTTCGTGATTCGCACTTCCGACAATGCGGTCGTCGACAGTTTCATATCCGGATCAAGCACCATAGGCATGGCCATGTTTCCGGCAAGTTCCTACGCGTACGTGGTGAACAGCGGCGAGAATACGGTATCGGTGGTGCAGACTTCGGCCGACTCGGTTGTCGCGAAGATACCGACCGGCCACGCACCGTGGGGAGTGACGGCTCCGGCGGCTGGTGATTTCGTGTACACGGCGAACCGCTATGGCCAGAGTGTGACGGTCATCGGTTACCGTCACAAGCATGACGTCAGCCCGATACGCATCCTCGCGCCCGTCGGCATTGTCGATTCGGGCACCGTGGTTGAACCGATAGTCCTTGTGAAGAACCTCGGAACGTCGGCCGACGTATTCCCGGTTACGATGCGCGTCGGTTCCGCGTACACCAGGACGGTTCAGGATACGCTGCCGGCCGGGTTCAGCGATACGGTCCGATTCCCGTCCTGGACCGCCGAGCCGGTCGGGACATCACCGGTCGTCTGCTTCACCGACCTCGTCGGCGACGAGAATCCGGCCAACGACACAATCACGGACTCGGTGCGCGTGGTTCGGGCGGTGGGCCTCGACGTTGGCCCGACCCAGATACTGTCGCCGCCGGGAACATCCGATTCCGGCGGCGTCTACGTGCCGAGCGTCGTCATCCGCAACTTCGGTCAGACCGCGGCTTCCTTCCCGGTGACACTGGCGATCGGCTCGGGTTACGTGCAGACGGCGCAGGAGACGCTGGCGTCGGGATTGGTGGATACAGTCGCGTTTCGATCATGGACGGCTGAGCCGGTCGGACAGACAGCCGTTACCTGCTACACGGCATTGGTCGGGGACGAGGATGTGACCAACGATACGCTCAGAGACTCGGTGCGGGTGGTCGGTGCACCGGTGTCCGACGTTGGTGCGGTCACGATTCTGGCTCCGGCCGGCGAGCTGCACGCGGGCGATACGGTGGTCCCGCGGGCGCGAATCAAGAACTTCGGGAATACTATGGAGCGGTTCTTCAACGTCCGGTTCCGGATCGGGACGAGCTACAACCACACTGCGAATGAGGCGCAGCGGTTGTATCCTGACTCAGCGGTGGAGCTGACGTTTGCGCCTTGGGTGGCGGCTTCAGGCACGTGGGCGGTCAGTTGTTCGACCATGCTAGCAAGTGACGGGAACCGGGCTAACGACAAGGTCACATCTACGGTGCGGGTGTTCGAGCAACTGCTGCACATCGAGCCGGACCAGTCGGACCGGCTTGAGGTAGGCGAGGGCAAGACCTACGGGTTCTATGCCTTGATTGAGGGCGATACCGGAGGAGTCGTCGAGGTCGCGCGGCCGTCGGCGCCGGCGGGCTGGAGTCTCAGGCTCTGTAACGCGACCGGCGCGAATGACCTGACCGACACCGATGGCGACGGGATACCCGACCTCGGGTACGTCACGCCCGGCGAGTCGAGCCGGTTCGCGCTCGATGTGATGACGCCGTCCGGTCTGGCCGGCGACACGGCGTCGTTCACCCAGAAGACCTTCGTGGTAGCCGGGCACATGGGTAACGACTCGATGATAGCCGATACCGCATTGCTGGACCTGACCCTGGCGCCGGGCCTCTCGGTACACAACTTCCCGAACCCATTCAGCGACCATACCGCGTTTGTGATCGGCCTGCCGGAAG
>CAYOCZ010000253.1:0-5189 GCA_964402475.1 uncultured bacterium
TTCGCGCCGGGCAGGATGCGCGTGCCGCGCTGCCGGATGATGATGCAGCCGGTGGTCACGCGCTCGGACCCAAATGCTTTCACGCCAAGCCGTTGGCCCGGGCTGTTCCGGCCGTTCTTACCTGAGCCGCCGCTCTTCTTATGTGCCATATGATATTCTCCTTAAGCAGGTTGTGAAACAGGAACGCTATTATAGTCCCGGCGGCGGCAGAGTCAAACCTCGGTAGTCCCTATCGCGACACAACTCCGTCTGCACTTCCAGCTTCTGACATCCAGCCCCTGACATCTGACTTCGCCCGCAGTTCCTCCAGCCTTGCCCACCTTGACTTTCCGGCTCAGGCCTCTAGCTTGTTGGCACGGATATGACCGCGGGCGCGACTCGCGGCCCGCACAAAGGAGACACCAATGGAAGCCAGTACGGTTCTGTCCGCTACCGACGCCGCCGCCCGCAAGAACGCCAAAGGCATGACCGGTTGGATGAAGTTCATCGGCATCATGAGCATCATCGGCGGCTGCCTGCAAGCTCTCTCGATCGTCGGCCTGGTTATCGCCTGGCTGCCGATCTGGATGGGCGTGGTTCTGACCAAGGCCGGGTCCAAGGCCGGCGAATACGCCGACAAGGGCGACTTCGCCTCGCTCGAGGGAATGACCGGCCAACTCAAGACGTACTTCACCATCTCCGGCGTCATGATAATCATCTCATTTGGCTTGTCGATAGTATTCGCCGTCGCGTGGTTCGTCCTGCTAGGACTCGGCGTGCTCTCATCATCCAGCATGTTGGACTACTTCAACCAGTACCGATAGTTTGTCCCGGCGATAACACGGCGGCGGCCGCGCGCCGCCGTCGTTCTTCCTAAGTACTACTGTCTCAAATACTTATCCGGGGAAGCCACGAACTCGTCCTTGCAGCTCGCAGCGCAGAAGTAGTAGGTCTTTCCCTTGTGGTCGTAGCTGCAGGTCGCGTTTTCCTTGGTTACAGTCATCCCGCAGACCGGGTCGAGGTTGCCATCTTCGCCATCATGTTTGTGGTTCATTCTGACCTCCGCCTTGTTCGACCGCCCAGGGCGGAGTTCGACTCAGGCGGGCTTGTGCTCGGCCAGCCAGCGCCGAACCTCGGGCAACCAGGCAGCTTTGATGTCGTCCCCGGCCCAGCGGCCGAGAACGTTGTCCCCGTCGCTGGCGACCACGAGCGGCGGGGTATCGGTCCAGTCGAACCAGGCGAAATCGGCCAGGTTCTCGGGCGTGGCCGCAGCCCCTTCGACGTACCTGACTTCGGGTACGACGCCGGCCCGGCTCAGCACATCCTGGGCCTTCCTGCAAAGCTCACAATTCTCTTTGGCAAATACTTGGAAGTTCAATTATTCTCCGGCTATGCGATGAGACTACAAAGTAGTCCTCTCCCGCGCGAAATCAAGAGTCGATTCAAAGGAGGCCGTCAACCCGACTTGGCCACGGGATGTGCGCCCGTTCCTCTTGTGTCCGCCTCTGCCTGCAGCCGGATTTCAACACGACCGGCGAAGTGCGCCAGTCTCTTGACGCCGCCTGTCTTGTCGAGGGGGGACGGAACCGTGGCCGTCGGCTTGACCGCGCCGCCGCAGCGGGTTCGAACCAGGCGATTGTCTGGCCCCTGCTCGACCAGCACGGCCGCAGGCTCGCCGCCGGCGCCTGCTACGCGGCTTTCTCCACTCCGGGCGCGTACCGGATCGCCAAGTTCGCGATCGCGGCCCGCTGAGTCACAACCGGTTGGCGTTTGACGCTCCGCCCTCTGCGGCGGAGCGTCCGCTATTTGACGCCTGCCTCGCAGGGTGTTATCCTGAGCCTGAACGTGAAAGAAGCGATTGAACGGACCCTGCGTGGCCTCGGCCGGCCGTACGAACGTCTGCTTGAACTGAAAGGCGAGCGCCGGCTGTTCCTCGTCGGCGGCACGATTCGGGACATAATACTCGGCCGCGAACCGACCGACTTCGACTTCGCGGTGTCCGGCTCCGGCATCGAGTTCGCGTCCGCCTTCGCCCACAGGGTCCGCGGCAGCTTGGTCGTTCTCTCCGAACCCGACGACGAAGCCCGGGTCGTGTACCGGAAGCCTAACCCTGGGGGCAGTCCCCGTTCGGGGACAGTCCCCGTCACCTTCGACTTCAACGGCTTCGGCGACCGGACGATTGAAGCCGACATCCGGCGCCGCGACTTCGCGGCCAACGCCCTTGCCGCGGAAATCCTGCCCGACGGCGTCGGCGAACTCTTGGACACTGTCGGCGGCAGGAAAGACATCGAATCGCGCGTGCTGAGACCGGTGAGCGAGGACTCGCTGAAACTCGACCCGCTCCGGCTGCTCCGCGCCGTCCGCATCGCGCTCGAGCTTGACTTCCGCATCGACGACTCGGTGTTCGAACTCGGCCGAGACGTTACGTTCAAGCAGACCGCGCCCGAGCGCATCGGCGCGGAAATGCTCAGGATAGTGGAGTGTCCCGGCTCCTACACCTACATCCGCAAGCTGTTCGACCTCGGCCGGCTGCAGGACATCCTGCCCGAACTCGTACCGCTGCTCAATGACGAAGACCTGCGCGAGCACTCGCTCCGGACTTCCTACAAAATCGAGGAAATCTTGACCGAAGACTCGTTCTTCCACCGCTTCGAACCGGAATGGACGGCATACTTCGACCAGTGGGGCATAGCTGAAGGACAAAGGACGAAGGACGAAGGACCAAGTGCGGAACCGGACGCTCCGACCGGTGTTCCGGACTCCGACCCCAACCGCCGACCTCCAGTCCCTGACCCCCTTCCCTACCGCCGCGGCCTCTTGAAACTGGCCGGCCTGCTCCACGACCTGGCCAAACCCGAGACCCGGTTCACCAACACCGAGGGTGAAGTCCACTTCTACGGCCACGACTCGCTCGGCGCGCGCGCCGCCGGCCGCATCGGCCGCGACCGGCTCCGCCTGTCCCGAGTTCAGACCGCGATGCTCTCGACCCTCGTCGCCGAGCACATGCGGCTTCACCTGCTCGCTACCGCGCCGGTTCTCACCGACCGCGCAGTGCGTAGATTCTTCCGCGACCTCGGCGAAGAGGCGTTCGGCCTGATGATCCTCTGCTTCGCCGACGGCTGGGCCACTGCCGGCCGCACCGGGCACCTTGAGGACACAATAACCCGGATGATAGAGCAGCGCCGGGCCGAGGCCGCGAAGCTGAAGGTCAAACGCTTCGTCACCGGCTACGACCTGATTGCCCTCGGCCTGAAGCCTGGCCCGGCCTTCAAGGTCATCCTGCAGGAACTCGAAGACCTGCAACTCGAAGGCACGATAGCGAGCACCGAGCAGGGCCTCGACTACCTCAAGACGCACCTGCCCGCGCTCAGCGCGGGCAATTCCCAATGACCAAACCCCAATCCCCAATCAAGGCCAGAAGCCGGAAATGCCCGCCCAGCCTTGGTCATTGTGTCATTGGAACTTCGTTAGTAATTAGGAATTAGGTATTAGGAATTCGACGTTGGTCCACAGCTTCGTCTACGGTCCTGTTCCTTCCCGCCGCCTCGGCCTCTCGCTCGGCATCAACATCACGCCGTTCAAGACCTGCACGCTCGACTGCGTCTACTGCCAGTGCGGCAGGACCACGAAGAAGACGCTCGAACGCCGCTCCTTCTTCCCGGTCGCCGACATCCTCGCCGCAGTCCGTTCCGCTGTCCGCAACTCGCAACCCGCAACTCGTAACTCGCAACTCTCCTTTCTGACGTTTTCCGGCGAGGGCGAGCCCACTCTCAACCGGGACATCGGCCGCATCCTCCGCCGGCTCAAGCGCGAGTTCTCCATCCCGGTCGCGGTCATTACCAACTCGACGCTGCTGACGGACCCCCAGGTCCGGCGCGACCTGTACGCGGCCGACCTCGTTGTGCCGTCGCTCGACGCGGCCGACCTACGCAACTTCGCCAAGGTGGACCGCGGCCACCGCGACCTGCGTGTCGCGGATATGATTGCCGGGCTGAAGCTCTTCCGTCGCTACTTTCGCGGCAAGATGTGGCTCGAGACAATGCTCGTCAAAGGCGTGAATGACTCGGTCGAGCACATCGTCGCCCTGCGCAAAGCGGCGTGGGAGATAAAGCCGGACCGGGTCCAGCTCAATACCGTCGTGCGCCCGCCGGCCGAGAGGTCCGCCAAACCGATGTCGCACGAAGACCTCGAGCAGATCCAGTGCCTGTTCGGGCCGAATACGGATGTCATGGAGTCCTCGGCGTCCCCGTCGGTCCAAGCCCGAATCCCCAGACGCCGGTTCCGAGGCAGACCGGACGCGGCGATCGCCGCCACGGTCGCGAACCGGCCGGTGACCCGCGCCGACCTTGCCGGCGCGCTGGGAATCGCGCCCAACGTCCTGGACCCGGCCCTGCGCCGACTGCTGCGCGCGAAGCGCATCCGGCAGGTCGACTTCTGGGGCAAGACCTTCTACGAACCGGCATAGCCCCTGGGCGCCGACCGCCACTGTGCGACCCTAAGACCGACATAGGAATTCACCGCCCGGGCACCAAGAGCACCAAGCATACACCGGACATTTCCGTCCGGACCCTCTTTGTGACTTTGTGGTGAACTCCTATCTGGGTTCCGAGGCGCGGCTGCTGATTGACAGCTTGGACGGCTCCTCCTAGAATCTAGTAGATGCCTGCGAAGAACACGTCACAGACGGTGTGGGTGTTGGTGATGGCGATCATTGCCACTCTGTTCCTGTACGCTTCATTCGCCGGCCGTACTCCCAAACCGCAATCCCAGGACGAATTCCCGCCGGAGCAACTCCCGACCTCGACCTGAGGGCAGTAGTCGCCGCGCCGTGAGCGCGGCCAATCTGCAATCCAGAATCTCCAGTCTCGAATCTAGATTGCACCTGACGGTTTGCTGGAAAGCTCGTCAGAAGGCGTCCTGCAAAGCTCCTCAACGGGCTTCTTCGAGAGCTTCTTGCAGGGCGCCGGCCAGGGCCTGTCACACCGCACAACGCTCCGCTTCGGCTAGAGCTCAAGACACCGCCTCTCACACCGCTCGCGACAAAGCTCTCCCGAAGGCTTCGGACAAGGCTCTTCAGAAGGTTGCACTCAAGACCCGTCTCAGGGCTTCCTCCCCGGCTTCTGCAAGGGCCAACTCGATGGCTCCTCCCTGGACGCCGGTCCGGACTCAGGACATAGGTAACACTTCTGAGCACATGGAGGTACGAATAT
>CAYOCZ010000254.1:0-5189 GCA_964402475.1 uncultured bacterium
GTCGCAGGGCGACTACTTTCAGGCGGTGAAGGGCGGCAGCGGCGGGAACTTCGGCTCCTTGAATTCGACCGGTTCCATCATCTGACCGATCATGCCGTCGCCGATGACCATCACCGGGTTGCGGTAGCGGTCGGCCCGGTCGAACGCCAGCGGCATCATGTCCACCGCTTCCTGCACGGACGAAGGCGCAAGCACAAGGCAGCGGTAGTCGCCGTGCCCGCCGCCCTTCACCGCCTGAAAGTAGTCGCCCTGCGACGGCAGGATGCCGCCGAGGCCCGGGCCGGTCCGGACGATGTTCACGAAGACCGCCGGTAGCTCGGACGCAGCGATGTAACTGATGCCTTCCTCCATCAGGCTGATACCGGGGCTGGAAGACGTCGACCACGCCCTGGCACCGGCCCCGGCCGCGCCATAGACCATGTTGGCAACCGCCACCTCGCTCTCGGCCTGCAGGTACGCGCCGCCGACCTCGGGCATCCGGCGGGCCAAGTACTCGGCCACCTCGGACTGAGGGGTCAGCGGGTAGCAGAAGTAACACAGCCCGCCGGCCCGGATTGCCGATTCGGCAATCGCTTCGTTGCCCTTCATCAATACTTTTTCCATCTGTGTGCTCCTCCTACGCCGCTTCTTCCTGCTCGATGCTGATTGCCACATCCGGGCACATGAAGGCGCAGAAGCGGCAGCCGATGCAGGCGGGCAGGTTCACAACCTGGGAGTAGAAATAGCCCTTGTCGTTGATCTCCTTGGACATCTCCAGCACCTGCTTCGGACAGGCGTTCGGGCAAAGTCCGCAGCCCTTGCACCGGTTCTTCTCGATTGTCACCTTGAAAACCTTAGCCATAGTACTCCTTAAGTCTCAATCCTGTATTTGCCCAGCCAGTTCGACGGCTCCCACGGCTTCAGCATCAGCCGGTCGAGGACCATGACCGGGTGACGACATCTGTCCGCGTCGAACCGGGCGAGCATGTCGCGCTGGACAGCCACGAAGGCGATCGCTGCGCCAGTCGCCCGGCTCAGGTCCTCGCCCAGCGCTATCCCCTCTTCGATGACTGCGGGCGTGGTCTCGTCAATCAGATGTGAATTGACCACGATACGGTCCAAGTTTATCCTCGCGGCGGCGCTGATTCCGTCCATCATCTGCCTGGCCGCGTCAACCGTGGCCGTGAACGGCCGCCGTGAATTAAGAACAAAAAGACCGGAGTAGTCCTCCGGCCTCATTGCCTCAGCGAGCGAGGCCATCACCTTTGCCCCGGTCGGGTCGCCCCCGAGGTCAAGCACGGTGACGGGGACTGTCCCCGCATGGTGACTGTCCCCCGAGCCCTCAAGCGCTCCCTTAATCTCCGGCACGATGACAGGCAGGTCGGCGTTCGCCAGCGCGCCGCCCGGCACCAGCACCTCGATGCCCTGGCCCCGCAACTGGTCTCTGACCTCGCGACTCCGGAAATAGAGGTTCACGATGTCGAGGTCGGCAATCGAGACCCTGCGTCCCAGCTCTCTCATTCGCAGCGAGAAGTTAACCGCGACCTCGGTCTTGCCCGCCCCGAATCCGCCGCAGAAGATGTTGACGCGCCGGAGCCCGCTCAGCAAGTTGCCCGCGTTGAACCAGTTGTCCACGGCCTGGACCAAGGTTGTGCCACACGCGCCGCTCCCGGCATCGCCAGCGGCCCGCGGACACCGTGAAATCATGGAGTCGATAGATTACAGCCAACTGAGGCTGCGGTCAACTTCACCAAGCTCCGTCTGCAAGTCGTCTCGCCGACAGCCAAGTGAGGCCGACCCCGCACTAGGCGGGGTCGGAAATCACGGGATGGGAAGCGAGAGCCTACTTGCCGGTCGGGACCTTCGTCTCTGTCTTCGGCTCTTCCTGCTTCGGCTCCTCGGCCTTCTTGGTCGTGTCGGCAGGCGGGGCCATCGGCTTGATTACGGCAGCGACCTTGGTCAGCAGCGACTCCGGCTTGACCTTGGACGGGTCGCTTAGGTACCACTCAATCACCGGTCCGGACGGCTCGTACTTGTTCTCGGCGATCCACTTGTAGAGCTTCTCATAGACGGGCGCGACCTGGTCGTACGGACCCATGTGGTCGGTCACGGCAATCATCATCTCCGGCGCGTCCTTGACGCTGAAACCGGTCTTCTTGTCCATCATGCTTTTGGTTTCGGGCGTGACCGGAACGCAGACCTCGTAACGGGCGCTTTCCGGCTTGACATTGGCCGGGTTGTCATGGAACATACCGAACGGAGGGCCCGCCACGCTCAGCTTCTGTTTCTGGACCATGTCCATCATCTCGCTGATGGCATTGCCGGCATCGCTGTACGGTCCCATCTTGGCGATGGAGGCGATCTTCATGGTCGGGAGGTTCATCGTCTGCGCAACAAACGCCGGCTCGGCCGGCTTCTCGGTCTTGGCCGACTGCTCGCCGCCACAACCGACTATCACTGCTATTGCCATCAGACCGATGGCAAAGCTCAGGACCTTCTTCATCTGCACTGCTCCTTTTCTGGTTTCTACATATGTCGAGGAATGCGGGGATTATAGACGCATCATTCCGCTTGTCAAGTCACAGGGCCGGGCTCATGCATCGTCGAACGGAATAGCGCGGTCAGTCTTCTTCGCTGCCTGCCTGGACTTGTCCGCCAGGACCTTCTCCTTCGCCCGCCGCGAACGCCTCCGTTTCTGTCGCCTGAGCTTGGCTACCCGGGCCGCCTCCGTGCTCTGCTCGCCCCGCAGCCGGGCTTCCAGCTTGTCCGCCAGCACCCGCCTTGCCAGGAACCGATTCAGGGCCTGCGACCGTTCCTGCTGCATCTTGACCTCGATACCAGTAGGAATGTGCTTGAGGTAGACCGCAGTCGAAGTCTTGTTCACGTTCTGGCCGCCCGGTCCACCGGCCCGGATGAACCTCTCAATCAAGTCTCCCTTTCGCACGCCCAGACTCAGCAGCCGCGCCGTGAGCGCCGCCTCCTTCTCGGAACTCGCCCCCCTACCCGGCACCTATGCCTGCCCGTCCTCGACCTGGTCGGCCTTGCGTGCCTGCAGTTCGGCCTCAAGGTACTTCCGTTCGTCGACCAGCTCGCGTACCCGATTGAAGTCCACCTCCCGCCGAGCCACGTCGTACTCGGCTTCCAGCTCTCTCAGCCGTCGTTCGATGTCGGATACCGGGTCGGCCAAGTGACCAGGATAGGACTTTGGGTTTCGAACCCTGGACTTCGGGCTTTGTCCTTTGGACCTGGAACCTTGGACTTCGGACTTGGTCCTTCGTCTGTCTTGCTTAATCCTTGGTCCTTTGTGCTTTGGGCTTACGGCTGCGGGCTTCTCTCCGCGTCCGGCCGCGTAGCTGTAGTTCCCGGGGAACAACACCGCCTTGCCGCCGTCAAGCCGCACGGTTTTGTCCGCCAGCTCGTCGAGCATGAACCGATCGTGCGCTGCGAATACTATGGTTCGTCGGTACCGGCGCATCGCCTCGAAGAGAATCTCCCGCGACTGGATGTCGAGGTGGTTGGTCGGCTCGTCGAGGATCAGCAGGTTCGACGGGGTCAACAGCGCCCGGATAATGGCCAGGCGGCTGCGCTCGCCGCCGGACAGCACCGCCACCTTCTTGTCCACGGCGTCACCGGAGAAGAGAAAAGTCCCCAGGGTACCTTTCAGCTCGTTCTCGGTGAATCCGGCCCCGGCGTCTGCGGCGGCCTCAAGCACGGTCATCTCGGGATTGATGGTCTCCTCAGCGCCCTGCTCGTAGTATGCGATCTGCGTCTTCCGGCTCGTCCATGCCTCGCCGGCGTCCGGCACCAGCTTGCCGGCGATGATGCGCAGCAGCGTCGTCTTGCCCTGAGCGTTCGCGCCGAAGAGGCCGATCCTCTCGCCTCCGCCCACCACGAGGTTCACGTCCTGCAGGACCTGCTTCGGCCCGAACCGCTTGGACACGGCCCGCAGGTCAACCGCCTTGCCGTACACCTCATTCGACTCCGGAAACCGGATGCGGATCGCCGGAATGGTCTCCGGCGGCTCCACCAGCTCCAGCTTGTCGAGCATCTTCTGGCGGCTCATCGCCCGCGGGGCGGTGTCCTTGCGCCCTTTGTACTGGGCGATGAAGTGCTCGGTGCGCTTGATGAACTGCTGCTGCTCCTCGAACTTCTTCACCTGCCGCTCGTCTCGCAGGACTTTGTCGTCTAGGTACTTCGAGTAGTCCCCGGGAAAGATAAACACCTTGTGCGACTCGATTGCCCAGACCTTCTGCACCACCGCGTCGAGGAGATACCGGTCGTGCGCAATCATCACCACCGCTCCCTTGAACGCAGTCAGGTATTCCTGCAACCACTCGATGGAACGGATGTCGAGATAGTTGGTCGGCTCGTCCAAGAGCAGCACGTCCGGTTCCTCAAGCAGCATCCGCGCCAGGGCCAGCCGCACCTGGAACCCGCCGCTCTGGGTCCGGGTCTGCTTGTGGAAGTCCTCCTCCGCGAACCCCAGGCTCATCAGCACTTTCTCGGCCCGCGACTCACGGTCATAGGCCTTATGGCCGAAGTGATGCTGCAGGACAGAGTACCGGTCCAGCACCTCCTGCAGCTCCGCGGCCGGCATGTTCGCATCCTTCATCCGGTGCTCGAGTTCAATCATCTCCGCCTGCACGTCGTCCAGATGTTTGGAGGCGGTCAGCGCTTCCTCCAGCACGGTTCGCTCGCCTACCACGGTGCCGGTCTGAGGCAGATAGGCGATGCAGGTACCCCGTCTCCTGTCCACCGACCCTCGGGTCGGCTCCAGCTCACCCGACATCAGCTTCAGGATTGTGGACTTGCCCGACCCGTTCGGGCCGGCCAGCCCGATGCGGTCCTCCGGTCCGACGAACAGGTTCACGCCCCGATAGAGCTCCTGAGTGCCGAACTCCATCGTGACGTTGGAGAGGGAAATCACCAGCCAAGACTATTGGAAACCGCCCGCCGTTCAAGCCCGGCGGGTTCAGGTCCCTGCTACCAGGTGCCAGTTTCCGACTGCCGGCAATCGGTCGCCGGTCCAGTTCTGCACTGGGCGCTGGTGACTGATACAGCGCCTGCCGTTGAAGTCGAAACCTGCGCGGGCGGGGTCTGGCCGGTTTTCACCCCGAGGGGTCACAGGTGCACGTGCAGAAAACGGAGACTGTCCCTTCGCAGGGCCCTGTGCGACGGGGACAGACGCGCGGTGAGTCCAACGCAGCCGC
>CAYOCZ010000255.1:0-5178 GCA_964402475.1 uncultured bacterium
AAGGGCAACCCCTGGGCCTCTTCGGGGCCTGTACGCGCCGGCACCTGCTGCTGGACCGCCTCGGCCACCTTCTCGCGCAGGTCGAACGTCTCCAGCACCGTGATCGTCGGCTTCGCTTTGCCGCCGCCGGCTTGCGTCGGCACCGCGTCGCCGCTCGCCACCACGGCCGTGCCTCCCAGCCCCACCGCGCTTGCCGCCACGCCCAACAACCTCAACAGGTTCCGTCGCATCATGGTCTCTCTCCCTTACCTGTGCTTGCCCCCGCCGTTCCTCGGCGGCGGCCGGTCCAACCCCATCAACTCGCGTCGCGTCAGGTCCGACCGCAACCCTTCCTGTGCCTTGCGGTTGGCCGCTTCGCGAATCGCCGGAAGCAACTCCAGCGCAGCCTGCGGCGTCTCGGCCTCGAACACCACCACGAACGGCTTGGTGTGAACCTCGTTCCGGTGCCGCAGCCGCGCCACGGCCCTGTGCCGATACATCACCTTGCCCGTCGCAGGGTCCGTCAGCACCTGCAAGGTCACGGCTCCTGTGTCGTCCTCGATGAACTCGATGCGTTTCACGAGTCGCCGTCCTCCAACCCCATCCGCTTGTACTGCTCGCGCTTCGCCTGTTTGGTCGGGAACACCGCGTACTGTTTCCCGTCCGGGCCGATGTACTTGGGCAACCCCGGCACACGGGCCAGGGACCGCGACAGGTGAGCGTTAGACACTTCGCCCGTCCGCTGCCCCTTCGCGTTCCGCCGGGTGATCCTGGCCGAATCCTCGCAATACTGTCGCAGGTCCGATTCGCCGGCCTCGTCGTCGCCATGCACGCTCGGCGCCACCATGCCCGGATCGACCTCGGCACCGCGCCGCATCCGACACGCCGGGCAGACGACCCAAAACCGCTCGGTCTGCCGGCGCCGCCAGACGTGACCGCACGCCCGACACTGGTAGGGCACCCCGCGCGTCTTGGCCTTGGCCGTCGCTGGCATGGTCTCACTCCCTATCGCCATCGCTCAGACCCCCCGCGCCACGCCCTGCACACGCTCGACCGCCGCCGGAATCTGCGGCAGGTCAACCTCGGCCTCGACGGTGAAGACCCGGACCCCCTTGGCACCATCATGCTCAATCCACTGGCGGACGTACTTTTCGTCGTCAGTTGCCGGATTTCTGGAATCCCCGCACGCCCGATACATAACCTCGCCTTCCACGTTCCAGCCCACCGCCAGCGCAATCGGAACCTTGGTCGTCATGGCTCACCCCTATCTCACGGCCGCGGCCTCAGCCGCGACCTGGGCATCTCCTTGTGGCACCACCGCTCCCTGTAACCCGCCGCCTCCCTGGGCCCCTTGGCCTGTCGCCGCCGGTCCCGCCTGCGGCGGCCGCATCGACGCCGCTTCGAGGTAGGCGTAATGCTCCGAGACGTGTTCGATCACGGCCGGGTGTTCGCCGCCCATCCCCATGTGAACCCGAATGTGCAGGTTGTGAACGTCCGAGTCCGGGTTGACCGGCAACGCCTGACCCGTCTGAATCATCTGCTGGGTCTCAGACTCCGCGAGTTGACCTTGCTGGGCCATCTGGTCCTCGGGGCTTGGCAGGGTTACGAGGTATCTGTCAACGTCTCGGACCCCTGTGGAGTCAAGCACGTCCTCGATCGCGGCCGACAACCGAATCTGCCGACCTTCAGCGGCCAACCCCTGAGCCACCTCCGGCCGCATGAGCAGTTCGAGGGTGTCCTGAGACCGTTTCTGCCTCACCAAGGGATTCTGCCGCTCGTGGTCGGCCACGTCGATGTCGATGTCGTAGGCCGACAACTCCGGTACGACCGTTCGGTTGGAGAACGTGCCGAAGTGGCATTGTCCGGGGCCCGTATCCACCTTCACTTCCACGTCCTGCCACTGAAACTTCAACAGCATGCCGGCCGCGTCCTGAGCCACCTCGCGGAGGAACCGATTCGTCCCGCCCTGCAGGTCGGCCAACTGCCCCTCGCTGAACTGGGCCATGATGCTGATTTCCGTCGCGCTCGACTTGCCGCCCTTTTCCGACATCCCACGCCGAAAGTCCGTGATGCCGCTGATCTTATCCGTCAACCGCTCGAACGCCGCCATCGCGTTCCAGGTGTCCGGCGTCGTGCCGCCGACCTGGAGTTGCTTCACGAGGTTCGAGTCCGCCGAGATGATGACGGCACCCCCGGCCGCGTTGACCACCTGGTCCTGCGTCTCTTTGTTCGGCACCACCGTGATGGCCTTCGCCTGCCGAGCCCGCTCAGCCGCCTCGGCCACAAACTCATTGAACGCGTCGTGCAGGTCGAGCCAGAACTGCACCGGGTTGGCCGGCCAGAGCCGGGCCACGTCACGGAACCCGAGCATTCTGATCGGGAACCCACGGATACCGAAGTCGACGTAATCGTGGCGGATCTCGGTATACCCAGGCCCGGCCAACACCAACACGCCGACCTCGCCGCGGCGTCGGCCGCGATGGTAGATGGTCGTGACCTTGGTTCGGTAATCCGCTTGTGACCGGCCGGACCGGCTTTCCGTGTCTTCGCTCGGTCGCACGTCTTCGGTGTTCTTGTACATCCCGCCATGCTTGACGTCAGCCGCCTGGATGTCGTGGAGCTGGCGGTCGACCTCGTAGCCGGTCCACTCGCAATCGTCGAACGATGTGGAGTCCGCGTCCAGCCGCATGTCGCGGTAGGGGATGTGCCGGTAGACGACTGTATCGGCTTCGTCTGCCGATCCTGGCACGCCTGCCTGAGCGTCAGCGGGCATCTTGGCGGGCACCTGGCCGGGCTCGGTCTTGGCCTTGCCGCGCAGGTAGGCTTGGGAGGTGTTCGGCCTCCATGCCGTCAGGGCGAAGCCCGCGAGGAAAAACGCGTCGAACACGACTCGCCTCAGTTGCCGATAATTCTCCGTCGCGTCCATGACCTGCCGCAACCGGGCTTCAAGCCGCTTCGCCCCGTCCGCGTACTCATCCCCTTCGCGGTTCGCGTCCGCCATCGGCCAGGGGTTCGCGGGGAACAGACGCGGAAAACTGGTGTGGATGAATGAGGCTACCAGGTTGACGGGCCTCCCTTTTCGGCCGCCCGACTTGGCCTCGAACCGCGGATCGTGCGGGCCCAGATACTCGCTCCGCATCTCGTCGGCCAGGTTCCACGAGTCCTCGGCCTCGGCCTTGGCCCGGCGCAGACGGTTCTTCCAGGTGTTCAGGTCAGCGGCCGAGAGTTCCGGGGCCGTGCCCACGACCTGGGGAGCCTTGGCCGGCACGTCAGCCTGTTCCTCAGACTCGCCGCCGAAGAACCCGGCCACGGCTCGACCCGCTCGTTTCATCCATCCGTCGGCCATCGAACCTACCTCCGACTGCGCCACGGACTCTTCGACTCACGCTGCCGCCGTTCGACCTCGAGTTCCCAGAACTCTTTCGGCCGCTCCACGACCGCCTTAAACACCGGCACGTCTTTGCAGGCCACCAAGGCCGCCGCACACCCGATCACCCGGTCCCCATGCCGGCGCCGTAACTCGATGGGCAGACTTGCCCGTTCCTGCAACGTCATTCTGCCCATTTCGTCGTAGATGTACTGCTCGTGTTGGAGGATGCACGCCAGGCCGTGCAAGGTCACTCGGCCGTGTTGGAGTGCGTCGATCCAGGGGTTCATCAACGATTCGTCGCTCGACTCGCCCCCGGCCCAGCCGAGATTCGCCGTCCGTTTCTCGAACCGCTGGGTACGCAGTCTGTGATGCCAGACGAACGGGTACTTCGCCTCGTCCACGATGGCCCGGAGCGTTGTGATGCCGTGCAACTTGCGCATGCAACAGATCAGGGCGTCGTTGTAGTACCGGCCCACGGCTGCCGCAAACCGCCCGAGGTCGGCCGGTGAAATGTGGTTGTCTGCCAGTTCCGCCGCCTGATCGAGACTGTCTGCAAAGAACACCTCGATAGTCGAGTCGCTCGCCCCCACGCCCTCCGAGACGTCCATGCCGATACCGCACGCCCGAGTGACCGACACCGCTCCCGCCGGCAAGTCGCGGGGTTGCGTGTCCGGCCGCAGGAACACGAGCAACCGCCCCTGGGCCCGCTCCACCAGTTTGCCGCTCTCGTCGAGGTCCATCCGTCCGATGGGGTTCCTGGCATGGGCCTTCTGCGTGTCGATGAACGAGAACACCGGCACGCCTTCCTGGGCCTCGAAATCGCCCAGGTACTGCTGCCGGAACTTCCACGACGGGTTCCAACCCACCAAGCCGACGATCCCGGCCCTGGCCGTCGTCACGGCCTTGTCGATCACTGGCACGCTGCCCAACTCCCTGTGCTGGTCGTCCAGCACCTCCGCCGGTAGACCGATCGGGTCGGCTTCGGGCAACAGGTGAACCGCGGCAAAGCCCCGCCGGGTGTGTCTCAGCAGCATGCCGGGCAAGATCACTTCCGGCTCGGTCTGCGGTTGCGGCGTCGCATCCTCGGGTGCCGTGGGGTCCGGCAGGTCCAGGGCGATCCGCTTGAACTCGCCCCCGTCCCGTTGGTGAGCCGTCCCGATGCACAGAAACCAGCCCCCCGCCCGGATGCAGGGCAACGCGTTCGTGACGGCCTCCGCGAACTCCTCTTGCAACCCCGCCTCGTCGCTGGCCACTCCGGCCGGCGTCCGCTGGTTGATGACGGTCCCGCCCTGCGGGATGCCCCAGATCGTCGAGTGCCGGCGTGGAAACATGATCCGGTCGGCCGGGCCCCGGCCCCGCGTTTCCCAGTTGACGACCTCGACGCCCAGGTGGTTCTTGTACGGTATCCTCGCCACGATGTAGTTGCCCCGACCGAGTAGACCGTCCCCCGTTACCGGGTCCCCGACCACGTCTTGCAGGCGCTTGGCCTGGGCCATCAGGAGGCGACCGTCGTGAAACAGCGCGTCCCAGACCAGCAGGGCCGATGCCCACCAGGTAGCCATCGCTTGGCGGTATTTCAACACCGCCAACCGCCGCTCGGTCAACCACAGATTCGTCAGGGCGTAGAGGTGAGGCCGAGACCAGGGGAAGGGCCTGTCGACGTTGGTCCGGCCCTCGTGTTTGTTGGTGATGACGAACCATCGCAGGAAGTCGTGGGGCGATCGGGCCGCCAATTGCCAGCGTGCGGCAATCCGAAGGAGATCGGTGCGCTTCGGGGTCGCGGCCTGCCCGGTCGTCGCCACTATTCACCGGCTCCCTCCGCATCCGCC
>CAYOCZ010000256.1:0-5168 GCA_964402475.1 uncultured bacterium
GTCAGATGTCAGAAGCTAGATGTCAGAAGTCAGAAGCTCCGGCGCCCGGTTGGGGACAAGCCGATTTGCAGAAGGATCATCTGCGCTAATCTGTGTCCATCCGTGGTTCGCCTCGGGGGAATCTGCGTCGTCTGCATAATCTGCGGATGCTCGCCGGCTGGGGCACTATCTGCCAGGACATCTGTCTTTGTCAGTGGTTCGTCGCGCGGTCGGGCAAAGCGGGGACAGTCCGAGCGCGCGCCAAATGGGGACAGTCCCATAGGGACGCGAAGCGGGGACAGTCCCTCAGAATCGCAGAGGGCCCTGCGAAGTGACAGTCCCCGTTTCGCGTGAGCTCAGCGCGGTACAGTCCCCATTTGGGCGGGACAGTCCCCGTTCTCGCGGTCATGTCCCGCGCCCTGGTGTTCTGACGTGCATGTCCCGGTCGCAGTTTGACAGGCTGAGGCCGGACGGTATAGTCCTGTCATGCGTGTGAGCACCGGCCGGTACAAGGGCAGGGAGCTAGACTATCCGCGGGCGGGGCTGCGGCCGACCAAGGCGATAACGCGGCAGGCCATGTTCAACATCATCGGTTCCCGGGTGCGCGGGGCGAAAGTGTGCGACCTCTACGCGGGCGGCGGGTCGCTCGGCATCGAGGCGCTGTCGCGGGGCGCGGCGTCGGTCGTGTTCGTGGAGCAGCAGGCGACCGTGCTCCGGTTCCTGCGGGGCAACGTGAAGGGCCTCCCGGACGCGACCGTCGTGCGCGGAGACGTACTGCGGGTGTTGAAGAAGCTGGCCGGTGCCGGTTTCGACCTGGTTCTCGCCGACCCGCCGTACATGCACGGACTGGTGCAGGCGACTATCGACCGGGCAGCCGAGTTCGACGTCCTTGCCCCGGGGGCGTGGTTCATTGCTGAACATCACCGGCGGGAGATGCCGTCACCGCCGGATGGCTGGGAGACGATCAAGCAGGGAACCTACGGCGAGACTCTGGTAAGCGTGCTGAGGAGGATAGCTTGAGAAGACGAACGAAGGCAGAAGTCAGAAGGCAGAAGTCAGAAGGCAGAATTGCAGAAGCTCGAATGACGAAGTCCGAAGGACGAACGACCGGCGCGCAGAGGTTTGCCGTCTATCCCGGCAGTTTTGACCCGATAACACTCGGCCATCTTGACGTGGTCAAGCGGGCAGTCCATCTCTTTGACAAGGTTGTCGTTGGCGTGGCGAGCCGTCAGGAAAAGCACCCGCTGTTCTCCTGGACGGAGCGCGTCCGGCTGGCGAGGGAAGTCGTGAAGGGGATGGACGGCGTTACGGTCCAGGGGTTCGACAGCCTGTTGGTCGAGTTCGCGCAACAGGAGCACGCGCAGGCCATCATCCGCGGGATGCGCGCAGTGATGGACTTTGACTATGAATTCCAGATGGCGCTGACCAACCGGAAGCTCGCGCCCAGCGTGGAAACCGTCTTCTTCGTGCCGTCGGATCGGTATTTCTACCTCAGTTCTTCGCTGGTGCGAGAACTCGCGGCCAAGGGCGGCGAGCTTGGTTGTTTCGTCCCGGAACCGGTAGTGAAGGCACTTCGCCGGAAACTCGCCAAGGGACAGAGGGATAGAGGGACAAAGGGATAAAGTGCCCGACACTCGACCCCTTGATCCCTTGCTCCCCAGTTCTTTCCTCCATGCGGTTCGTTGACGAGGTCGTAATCCAGGTGCGGGCCGGGTCCGGCGGGGACGGCTGCGTATCGTTTCGACGGGAGAAGTATGTGCCCAAGGGCGGGCCGGACGGCGGCGACGGCGGCGACGGAGGTTCGGTCGTGCTGTGGGGCAACGGTTTCCTGCAGACGCTTGCCGACCTCGAGTACCACCGTTTCTACAAGGCCGGCGCCGGCGGTCACGGGAAGGGCGCGAACCGGCATGGCTCGAAAGGCGAAAGCGTGCGCGTGCCGGTGCCGCTGGGCACGGACGTGTTCGATGCCGGTACCGGAGCGAAACTGGGTGAGATTCTTCAGGAAAAACAAGAACTGGTAGTAGCGCGAGGCGGCAGAGGGGGGCGGGGCAACGCCAAGTTTGCCACCTCGACCAACCAGGCGCCGCGGCGGTTCGATCCGGGCACGCCTGCCGAGGAGCGAAAGGTCAGACTCGTGCTGAGGCTGGTGGCCGACATCGGCATCGTCGGCCTTCCCAACGCCGGCAAGTCAACGCTGCTATCGCGGCTCACCAGGGCCAATCCCAAAGTCGCGGGCTATCCGTTCACGACTCTCACGCCGAACCTCGGCGTGATGCTGACCAAGGACGTGCGGTTTACGGTTGCCGATATGCCTGGAATCATCAAAGGCGCGCACGAGGGCAGGGGATTGGGCCTCGCGTTCCTGAGGCACATCGAGCGGACGAGAATGCTCGTGTTCGTCATTGATGCGGCGGCGGGACACCCGAAGCGCGACTACAATGAGCTGATAGGTGAAATCGGCAACTACAATGAGGAGATTCTGAAGCGGCCCCAGGTTGTCGCTCTGAACAAGGTTGACCTGCTGGCCGGGCGCAAACCTGCCATCCGGCTCGACGCCGAGCGGGTCTGGGTGTCGGGCCTGACCGGCGATGGGATCGACGAGCTGCGGAAGTTGATTGACCGGTTCTTCCCCAAGAAGACATAGGTTCGCATGAACGAAGTGTTCGTTGACCTCTACGCAGTGCCGCGGATGAACGAGACGCGGCTGAAGAATCTGCTGGCTCGTTTCCGAACTCCGGAGCGGGTGATGGATGCCGCCTTGGGCGACCTGCTCGAAGTCAAGGGCATAGACAAGGAGCTTGCGGCCGCCATTCGGTCGTACCGGCGGAGCGATGGAACCGGGCGGCGGCTGAAGGCGGCGCAGGCGCTCGGTATCAGGACTATCGGCTACGGTGACGAAGACTATCCCGAGAACCTGAAGAAGCTCTCGCACATGCCCCCGGTGCTGTTCGTGCGAGGGGAGATGCGGCCGGAGGACGCGACTGCCGCGGCGGTCGTGGGCACGCGGCTGCCGTCGCACTACGGCCGGCAGGTGGCGGAAAAGCTGGGACGCGACCTGGCTCAGCACGGCGTCACGGTGGTGAGCGGCCTGGCGCGGGGCGTCGATACGTTCGCGCACAAGGGCGCGCTCGATGGCGGTGGCCGGACCGTCGCCGTGCTCGGGTGCGGGGTTGACGTATGCTACCCGCCCGAGAACCGGAAGCTCTACGATGCCGTCGCCTCCCAAGGCGCGGTCCTCTCCGAATTCTCGCTCGGGGTCGAGCCGTTCGCGATGAACTTCCCGAAACGGAACCGCGTCGTATCCGGCCTGTCTCAGGTGGTCGTTGCGGTCGAGGCGGGGGAGAAGTCAGGGGTTCTGAACACCGTGGGCTGGGCGACCGACCAGGGACGGGCCGTGTTCGCGGTGCCGGGCAACATCACGTCGCAGCAGAGTCTGGGTATCAACCGGCTGCTGAAGAACGGGGCGAGGCCGCTGCTCTCGGTCGACGACGTTCTGCAGGAACTGGGCGTGGCGAAGCGAGCCGAGCAGCGGTCAAGGGTCGAGGTCGCGGCCGAGGAGAAGCCGGTGATGGAGTTCTTGACCGCGGAGCCGATGCACGTGGACGAGATCTGCGAGGGGCTGGGGATACCAATGGCTGGACTGCTTTCGGTGCTGATGCAGCTTGAGATCAAGGGCCTGGTGCGGCAGTTGCCAGGCAAGTTCTTCGTTAGGGAAATCTAGCCGGCTATTCCGGCAGGAAATCGAGCGCGATGTCCGCGGCCGGAGCCGAGTGAGTGATGGCTCCGACCGAGATGTAGTCAACCCCGGTCTCGGCAATTCGACGCACATTCCTCAAAGTCACGCCACCCGAGGCCTCAAGCTTCGCCCTGCCGCGGGCGAGCGTGACCGCCTGCTTCATCCGGGCCACAGTCATGTTGTCGAGCAGGATGCGCTTCGCGCCGGCCGCCAAGGCCTCTCTTACATCGGCGAGCGTCCGGGTCTCGACCTCAACCTGCAGTTGGCTCCGGCGGCAGCGCTCGATGGCGGCTGTTGTCGACCCGGCAGCCGCGATGTGGTTGTCCTTGATGAGAACCATGTCGTGAAGGCCGCTGCGATGGTTGGTGCCGCCGCCGCAGCGAACCGCATGCTTCTCCAAGTTCCGCCAGCCCGGAGTCGTCTTGCGTGTATCGAGAATGACGGCTCTCGTACCGCGGACCGCGTCCACGAATCGCCGGGTTGTGGTGGCTACTCCAGACAGCCTCTGGATGAAGTTGAGTGCGGTGCGCTCGGCGGCGAGGATTGGCCGGGCCCGGCCTTGGACTGAGGCCAGCACCTGATCCTTCCCGTACCGAGCGCCGTCCTGCAGCTTCGGTGTGAACCGGACCGACCGGTCGAGTGCAAGAAAAACCTGGCGGGATACGTCAACGCCGGCAAGGACTCCGTCCGTGCGGGCGACGAGTCGGGCGCGGCAAAACCGGCCTGCTGGGACCGTAAGACGCGAGGTGACGTCGCCGGGGCCGATATCCTCGGCCAGTGCGGCCCTGATGAGCTGCAGGGTGGTCATCGGACGTTTGCGGAAAGCCGACTCGCGAGGCGGCGGAGCCGCGCGAGCGTCAACGTTGAGTCTTGCCGTCCTTTTCGGCGCGTGCCTTGGTTTCTGCTTCCAGACGGGCGCGCCGCTCGGCTATCTTGCGTTCCTCTTCCTCGAATTCCCTGCGTTCCGCCTCGGCGTGGGCTTTGGCTTCGGCCTCCAACTGGGCGCGCTTGCGTTCCTTTTCGGTGAGCACCTTGGCTTCGGCCTCCAACTGGCGGCGGTGCTCGGCGAGTTGGCGCTCGGTCTCGGCGCGTGCCTTGGCCCCGGCTTCTCCTTTGGCGCGCAGTTCAGCGAGTCTCCGCTCCGCCTCGGCGCGTGCCCTGGCCTCGGCTTTCTCTTCGGTACGGTGCTCGGCGAGTTTGCGCTCCGCCTCCTCGAGTTTCTTACGTTCGGCGTCGGCGCGTGCCTTGGCTTCGGCCCCTTCCCGGGCGCGCTGCTCGGCGAGCTTGCGTTCCTCTTCGGTGCGGGCTTTGGCCTCGGCCTGGAACCGGGCGCGCTTCTGGGCGAGCTTGCGTTCCTCTTCCTCGAGTTTCTTCCGCTCCGCCTCAGCTCGAGCCCTGGCCTCGGCTTCCTCCCGGGCGCGCTGTTCTTCTTCGCGCTTCCGGCGTTCCTCTT
>CAYOCZ010000257.1:0-5168 GCA_964402475.1 uncultured bacterium
CGGGCTGTGCCCGCCAATGGGCGGGATGCTCTTCCCGCGAGGCGCAGTCGCGGCAGCAAGCCCGATGCTCTCCGTTGCCCGGTCGGAACCGTTTCTGGCCGTCAGCGCTCCCACCAAGCATGATTACTTCTTCACCCCGGCGTGGGATGTCAAACTCACTCCGCTTGACTCGATAGGTGTGCTGGAGATAACCGGCGACTCGGCCTACGCCGCTCACAGCCGGGGTTCGTTCGATAACCTCGAGGACCTGCGAAAATATGTGCTGCTGCCATAGCCGGGGTTCGAAGACCGGAGACCGGGAACCGGGGCACGAAGCCCGTCTTTCGTCTCCCGTCCTTCCGCGATGACCGCGGGGTCGCGGCACTTCAAGGGATACTCGTCTTCGCGCTCCTCGCCGGGGTGTTGCTCGGCTGCATACTCCTCGGCCAATGGGGCACCAACCTGCAGAAAACGCAGATGGGCGCGCGGCTGCTGACATTCGACGCCGGCGACATCTCCCTCGCCAAGTTCGGGGACTAGGGGACACTTCTATGAGAGGGTCCAATCTCGGGACCAGAACTGCCCGCCGCGCCGCGCGGCGGGAATTCACAAGCACCAAACGCGATCGGGTCTAGGGTTCAGGGGGTCCAGGGTTTGGGGCCTGTCCTTCTGCCGTTGGCAGTGTGACCGTGACCGTTGTTCCCTTGCCAACCTCGGTTTCGACGCTGACTGTTCCTTTGTTGGCCTCGGTGAACGCCTTGCAGATGGCAAGGCCGAGGCCGACGCCGAAGACCTTGGTGGAGAAGAGCGGCTCGAACAGCCGGGCCATGTGTTCGGGGGCGATGCCGGAGCCCGAGTCCGATACCGCGACCCGGACGACGCCGTCGCTACGGGATGCAACGATGCCTATTCGCCCGCCGTCGGGCATGGCCTGGTGGGCGTTGTTAATGATATTGAGGAAGACCGGCTCCATCTGCTCCGGGTCAACGTTGACCGGCGGCAGGTCCTCAGGCACCTGCGACTCGACCTCGACGGTGCGCGGCAGTTCGGCGCGGGCCGTTGCCCGAGACAGGATGCCGGCGAGGCTGCAGGGCCGGGGCCGGCTCAATCGGCCCTGGGCGAAGTCGACCACGCTGGTAATGATGCGGTTGGCACGGGTGATTTCCTCGTTGATGATATCGAGGTGACTTGAGGCCCGACCGGCGAGCTTGTCCGAGGCGGTCAGTTTGAGGAAGTAGGTTGCGTTCCGGATGGCCCCGAGCGGGTTGCGCAGTTCGTGGGCCATGCTGCCCGCGACCCGGCCCAGAGTCGCGAGCTTCTCGCGCGTGACCACTTCGGCCTGGGTTCGAGTCAGTTCTTCTTCGGCCCGCTTGCGCTCGGTGACGTCACGGAGGACGAGGACGACTCCGACCGTATTTCCATCGGGGTCGCGCATCACCCGGCCCGAGAGGCTGACCGGCACGATCAGGCCGTCGCAGGTGCGACCGTCTATCTCCTGCGAGCTGGGCGGCTCGCCGCCGGCAATCCGGGCAAGGGCTGCCCGACATACCGTGGGTTCCGCAAAGAGCAGTTCCGCATGCTTGTCGGTCAGCTCCCCAGCCCGGTAGCCGAACAGGTCGAGTGCGGCCTGATTGGCGCGGACGAAACGGCCGTCCGGCCCGAGCATCAGGAGCGCGTCCGGCATGGTGGCGAGGATGTCGTCAGCCGCGGTCTGCGGTGGTACGTTCATCAGGCCGTGACGAGTCACAGTCCTTGGTCCATAGTCCAACGTCCTCAGTCCGTCCTGCGCCTTGGCAGGGGCGACGACCGGCAGGCTGAAGCTGAAGACCGAGCCCTTGCCGAGCTCGGATTCGGCCCAGATGCGGCCACCGTGACCTTCGACTATCTTGCGGCAGATGGCGAGCCCGAGGCCGGTGCTCTTCTCGCCGGCAGTGCCGCGCACGCTCGTCTTGCCGAACGGCTTGAACAGCTTGTCCAGCTCATCGGCCGGGATCCCCTGCCCCTGGTCGCGGACCGACACGACCACGTTGCCGTCCACTCGCGACGCCTGCACCGTGACCGCGGTGCCGGGCGCGGAGAACTTGAGCGCGTTGCTGACGAGGTTGTTGAGCACCTGTTCGACTTTGCGACGGTCGAAGCGGAGCGGCGGCAGACCGGACTCGGGCGCGAAGTCGAGTCGGATGTTCTTGTTGTTGGCCAGCATCCGATTTAGTGCCAGGTTCTCCTCAATCAGGCCGCACAAGTTCCCATCCTTGAGCTCAAGGTCGAGCCGGCCCGTCTCGATTTTCGCAACGTCCAGCAGGTCATCAATCAGGTTGAGCATGAACTTGCTGCCGGAGTTGATGCGGCGCAGGAATTCGGCCCGCTTCGCCTCGGACAGAAGCCGGCTCGCGTCGTCGAGCAGGAAAGCGCTGGCGGTGCTGACGATGCTCAGCGGGTTGCGCAGGTCGTGCGCGGCCATGCCCAGCAACTGGTTCTTCTCCTTGTTGAGTTCGACCAACTGGGCATTCTTCTGCGTTATCTCCTCCTCCGCCCGCTTCCGTTCAGTGATGTTTACTACGTCGGATACAAAATGGTGCGGTCGTCCGGTTACATCGCGCAGCAGCACCGTGCTCATGTCAACCCAGACCACGCTGCCGTTCTTGTGCAGGTAGCGTTTCTCGAACCGCGCGCTGCCTCCGGTCTCGGTCTGCAGGCGGGCCATTATCTCGGCGCTCTCCGCGACGTCGTCCGGGTGCGTGACGGCCTGGAAGTCCATGGACTGCAACTCCTCGACCGCATAGCCCAGCATCGCGGCGAATGCACGATTCACGCGTTCCATGCTGCCGTCCCGTCCGGTCAGCAGCTTGCCTACTCCTGAGTCCTCGAATGCCCGCCGGAACTGCTCCTCGCTCTCACGCAGGGCGTTCTCGGCATGCCTGCGTTCGGTGATGTCGGCGAGGAAACTGACGGTCGCGGGCCGTCCCATCCAGTCGATGTGTACGGCGCTGACTTCCACGTAGCGCGGCTCGCCGTACCGGGGGACGACGCGGAACCCGAACCGGTCCCGGATGTCCTCGCCGGCGAGACGTCTGCGGTAGCCGTCGGCGACGAGCCAGCGGTCGTTGGGATGGATGAACTCATTGAAGTTCAGCCCGAGCAGCTGCTCGTGGCGGTACCCGAGTATCCTGCTCGCGCTCGGGTTGGCGAAGACGATCTTCCAGTCCTGGGCCACGAGGACGGCTTCGCTGACGTTGTCGACCACGAGCCGGTACTTCTCCTCGTTCTCGCGCAACGTCTCCTCGGTCCGCTTCCGCTCGGCGACCTCTTTGACCAGCGCCGCGTTCTGGCCGAAGTACCGTTTCACCAGTTGCGCCAGTTGTCCGAGCTCGGTACGGTTGCGTTCGAGTGGTTTCAAGGCCCTGACGGAACCGGACGCAAGGCTGCGTCTCAGCAGCCCGAGCGGCCGCGTCACCCAGAACCTGAGCAACAGCCACAGCCCCAGAATCGCCAGCAGAGCCAGCGATGCTAGTAGCTCAAACGACCCGCGGTCGGAGCGCTGGGCCAAGGCGCGCCACCGGGGCTGGAGGGAGGCGGCGAGCATCATCTCGGGTTTGCCCCGCGGGTCGGGCAAGGGTCTTGTTAACGTGATCTCGCCGGTGCTCCGGTTGATTCTCGCCGTCGGTTCCTCGCCGCCGCGGGCCGGCTCAATCCGCAGCGTCTTTCCGGTAAGCCGGGTCAGTTCGGCCAGGTACTGCCGGTCCCACGCCCGCGCGACAAGGAAATAGCCACGCACCGGAGTCCTGCGCTCCGGGTCATCGGAAGGGTGGATTGTCGCGCCGCGTATCTCGACCGGGCCGTCAGGGCCGGCGATGAAGAAGTGACATAGACGGCCGTTGCCGAATGCGGCCCTGACTGAGAGTCCGCGCGGCAAGGGCTCGATGAGAGTCGCGAGGACAGAGTCGCGGACCGCATCCACCAGCGACCCGGTTGGGTCAAAGATCCACGCAGCGTCGGCCCGGAACGTCCTCAGTGCTTCACCAATGTTCTGGCTCGTCCAGGCCCGGTCCCCGGTCTGCACGAACCGCACCATCTGGTCCCAGTGGCTGTAGTCCTGGGCGAACGTCACGAGAGAACCACCGTCCAGTTCGAGCGCCCGGTCCAGCAGTTCCCCGTGTTCCTCCGCGTCGGCAGCGAGGAAGGCGTCAGTCCTGCGGGGTTCGCTTGTTTGTGACAGGACCAGCGCGAGCGCGGCCAGTATCGCAGCCGCGAGCATCACCAGTGTGAGTTGCGTTTGAACCGACGTCCATCCCCGCGACTTCCCGACCGACATGCTAGAAACCTCTGCCCGGCCGGACGCGACCCGACGTGCCGTCGAGTTCGGCGCCGAGACTCAATTCAGATGCATTCAGGGGACCGGGGCAGAAGGCAAACGCGACCATACACAGCCACACGACGAAGCCGATTGTCACGACGCCGTGTTCCCTTCTTCGCTGCGGGGCATATGACCCCGGGATTATATAGGATTCTGGCCGAATCGCAAGCCCGGCGGTGGGGCGCGCACAAACCCTGAATCCTGAATTCCAGACCCCAGGTGCAGAAGGACAAACTCCAAACCCAAAGCCCGCGACGGGCGGGAAGCACCAAGTTCCAAGTCACGAGTCGCAAACGAGCACCAAGGGAGGTGAAACTCCAAACCCCACACACTAAACTCCAAGATCCGCGCACGGAGCGCGGGGAATCCTGAGCACCAATGTGGAAGGAAAACCCCAAACCCTAAGCCCCAAGCTCTGAACTCTAGTCCCGGAGCCCGCAGCGCTTGACTCGCTTCTCACCTCTCGCTTCTCGCATCGCGCTTGTCGCATCTAGCCTCGCCCAGTCGGGACAGGGATGTCCCTCCTACGGTTCCTCCGCCGTTGGCAGTGTGACCGTGACCGTTGTTCCCTTGCCAACCTTGGCTTCGACGCTGACTGTTCCTTTGTTGGCCTCGGTGAGCGCCTTGCTGATCGCAAGGCCGCAGCGGCGCGAGTCCATCCGGTCAACACTTGCTCTCCGTGATACTTGCTGTCCGAACGGTGCCTGGGGTCGCGCCCGCAGGCGACAGAGATTGCGGGATACCGTACTACCTGCAGAACACCGTGGGTTGTGGGTCGGGGCTAGTGGTCTGTCTCATAAATAGCTTGACTTATAGATTCCGTTCTGGTAGAATG
>CAYOCZ010000258.1:0-5154 GCA_964402475.1 uncultured bacterium
AACGGAGTGAACCATGGCATTACTTGAGAGACGGGTACTGATTATCGGTCTGGCGATTTGCCTTGTGCTGGCCCTCCTGGCGGTGTTCTTTCTGTACCAGCCAAGACTGAAGGCCCGGCAGCAGAACGCCGCCCAGGCCGCCCAGCTGCAGCGGCAGCTTGATGAGACACGAGCCCGGGTCAAGGGCATCGGTAAGCTGCGCGAGCGTGCGGCCGAGCTGCAGCAGGCGAACGTCCAGTTCATCGCGCGGGTCGTGCCACGCTCGCAGATGCTCTCGATGCTGCGGCAGCTGGCACTGCTGGCGGAAGACCGGAAGGTGCGGTTCCTTGAGATCGCCCCGCCGTCGCTCGATTCACTGCTGCAGCAGGAGTCCCCAACCACGCCGTTGCGTACGGTGCCGTTCACGGTCACCGTTCAGGGCCGCTACGTCGACGTCGGCCAGTACGTCGAGAGCCTCGACAAGTTCCCGTATTTCGTGCGCGTGCCCGACTTTGAAGTAAGCGCGCGCGAGGACATCCGTCCCGAAGTCGAGGCCAAGCTGCTGGTCAACCTCGTCGCCTCAAGCCTGGCGATGGGTGGAAAGCTATGAGAAGAATTGTCCTCGTCCTGGTGCTGGTCGCAGTGCTCGCCATTGCCGGCTATATGCTGCTGCGGCCGAAGCGGGCTCCAGCGCGGGCGAAGTCCAAGACCGCGCTCACGGATTCGACCGGGGCTGCCGGGTCGAGCGCCCAGGCCGTCCGTCCCGCCGGCAGGAGCACCGGCAAGGTGGCCGGCAAGCTCAAGGCGAGCACGAAAGAAGAACGTCGCGCCAAGGCAAAGCAGATACGCGCCGAGGAGCGCGCCCGCAAGAGGGAGCTGAAACGCCAGGAGCGCGCGAAGAAACGGATGCTGAAGAGCGCCGCCCGCAGTCGACGCCGCCGTTCGACCCGCAAGGGCGGGCAATTCTACGCGCTCAAGGCGGTCATTGTTCTCGGCAGCGAGAGCTACGCGCTGGTTGACGGGCGAAAGGTACAAGTCGGCGACTTGGTGCGAGGTCGGAAGATAGTCGGGATCAGTCCGGACCGCATTGAGATTGAGGCGTTCGGCAAGCGCAGCATAGTCCGTGTCGGCGAGAGCCTGCTGCCTTCATCGTACGCTCCGACGGCGCGCAGGTAGATTGATGCGATTTTTCGACAAGGCGCCTGCCGGTATGCTGATGCAGAAAGGGGTATCTTGAGACAGAGGATTCTTGTTCTTTTGGGCATAGCCGTGGCGGTGCTGGCGCTCTACACCTTCGTGCTCCGGCCGCAGCCGGAACTGAAGGGCGTGAGCGCGGCGGCGGCCGAGGCGACGGGCGCCAAGACCAAGGCCGTCCAGCCGGCACCGACGGCCACGGATGCGGCCGCGAGACCCGCGGCTGCAACCGGCGCGCTGACGCCGAAGGTGCTGCCACCGGAAACCTGGGGCGCGGACCCGTTCGTCCGTGACTGGGTCATGGTGAACGAACTGGCTAATCTCAGACTTAAGGCAATCACGCTCGGCGGCGAACGCCCGTACGCGCTGATCAACGACCAGATCCTGCAGATCGGCGACGAGATCAGCGGCAAGCGGGTCGCCAAGATCGAGAGTGATAACGTAACACTGGAGCAGGGCGGACGGACGTTCACCTTGCTGCTGGGGGAGTGACAATATGACCAGGAAAACAGCAATTCCATTCCTTGCAGTCGTCTGCCTCTGCTCGGTGCTGCTTGCGCAAGAGCCTGTCAGCGTCACCGGCGTTGCGGTAGACAAGCTGCTTGAGAGCGTTCGCGTAACCGTCGCGTGCACCGGCAATCCCAACGTGAGTTCGTTCGTTTCCACCGACCCGCCGGCCCTGGTGGTCGATATCATGGGCGCGACGTCGGGGCTCAAGCAGGGCCGGATCGAGTCGGCGCACTACCCGGTGACGGCCGTGACCGTGGAACCGAGCGAGGCGGCCGCCGGACTGCGGGTAAGGATCTGGCTGCGCGACCCGGTCGAGCACAAGGTGACGGTAGAGAACGGTCTCGTGGTCGCAGAGCTGGACACGCGGCCGATGTCGCCGGCTCCGGTTCCGGGTGACGAGGGTCCGTTTGCCGGCAAGCGGCTGACGCTCTACGTCAAGGATGCGGATCTGACTGACGTACTGCGGATGATTGCCAGCCAGTTCAACCTGAACCTGCTGGCGACGCAGGACGTCAAGTCGGTCATCACCGTCCGGCTGAGCGACGTGCCGCTGCGCATGGGGCTGGAAGCTTTGCTGAAGGCGGGCCTGTGCAACATGGTCGAGGACAGAGAAGGCATCATTGTGGTCAAGCCCACAAAGAAGCAGATGTTCGGCGAGACCCGGGCGCGCGTGTTCGAACTGGACTACGCCGAGGCCATCGACGTCGTGAAGATCCTGCCGAAGATGCTTTCGTCGGTCGGGAACGTAGATGTCGGCTACCGGCGTGTTTCGGATGCCGGCGGCTCGAACCGGACGAACCTGGTGGTTGTCACCGACATCCCGGAGGCTCTGGATCGGGTTGCCGAGTTCCTGGCGGAGTATGACCGGCCCGTTCCGCAGGTCATGATTGAGGCCAAGTTCGTCGAGACGACCATGAGCGCCACCGATGTCTACGGTATCGAGTGGAAGCTGAGCGCTGCGGCCAAGGCGGGCGCTCCCAACATCCCCTCCGACGCGCTCCCGCTGATTTTCAACAACATGGTGCTCGGCAGGATTGACTACACGGGGTTCAGCGCGGCGTTGGACATCCTCCAGTCTCGTGGCAACTCACGGGTGCTGGCCAATCCGAGCACGCTGACGCTGGACAACCATACGGCGAAGATCAGCATGGGTACCGACGTGCCGGTCCGCGAGATCAGCACCGACCCCAAGACCGGGCTGGTGCTGGCGACGTGGCGGACCCGGTCGGTGCCGATAGCGCTTGAGGTCACGCCGCACGTGACGTCCGACGGCCAGGTGAACATGAAAGTCAAGCCGAGTGTTGAGGCGATTACCGGCTGGGTCGGGTCGGCCGATGACCAGCGGCCGATAGTCGCGCGCCGGTCGGCCGAAGCGCAAATCGTTGTGGGCGACGGCGAGGTCGCAGTGATTGGCGGTCTCGTGCGCGACGAGGAAACCCGGACGGTCGGCAAGATACCGCTGCTGGGCGACATCCCGATTCTGGGCAACCTGTTCAGGAAGACCACGATCAACCACACCAAGAACGACCTGATAATCTTCATCATCCCGCACATCGTGCCGGCGGAGGTCGGGTCGTCTCAGAGACCAGGGAAGTATTTCGTCAACTGACGCTTCGCGCCCGATATCGGATACCAGCCGGGTTCGATGTCGGGCGCGGTGCTTTGTGCGGCCATGAGCATTGATGAACTGCTGCGCTACGCGGCGAAGTACGGGGCATCCGACCTTCACATAACGGTCGGCAACCCGCCGATCATCCGGGTCAACGGCAAGCTGAAGAAAATACCGGGTCCGGTGCTGTCGGCGGACGATTCCCAGTCGCTGCTCTACTCGATACTGACCGACGAGCAGCGGGCAGCAGTCGAAGAGCGGCGCGAGCTCGACTTGTCCTACACGTGGGGCACGGCCGTTCCGGCGGGCAGCGTCGTCCTCGAGTACACGACGCCGGAGCGGGTCCGCGCCCGGGTCAACGTGTTCATGGACCTGTCCGGTGTCGGCGGGGCATTCCGCATCATACCGGCCAAGATCCGCACGCTCGAGGAACTCCCGGCGCCCGACTCGGTCGCCGAGATGACCCGTTGCCCGACCGGGCTGGTCCTCGTCACCGGTCCCACCGGCTGCGGCAAGTCCACGACTCTCGCAAGCATGATCGACCTGATCGACCAGGAACGGCAGGACCGGATCATAACGATTGAAGACCCAATCGAGTACATCTTCAAAGGTCAGAACTGCCTCATAAGCCAGCGGGAAATCGGCACCCACTCCCGGTCATTTGCCGACGCGCTGCGAGCCTGCCTGCGCGAGGACCCGAACGTAATCTTCGTGGGCGAGATGCGCGACCTCGAGACCATTCAGCTGGCGCTGACCGCGGCCGAGACCGGCCACCTGGTCCTTTCTACCCTTCACACCAACAACGTGGCGCAGACCGTCGACCGGGTCATCGACGTGTTCCCGGCCGACCAGCACGACTACGTGCGTCAGATATTCGCGAACGTCATTCGCGGCATCATCTCCCAGACGCTCTTGCCGCGGAAGGACCAGCGGGGCCGCGTCGCGGCGATGGAAGTGCTGATTGCCACGCCCGCGGTCAAGAACATGATCCGCGAGAGCAAGTCACACCAGGTCGCCTCGCTGGTTCAGACCGGTTCCCAGCACGGCATGCAGACCATGGACCAGTGTCTGGCGATGCTCCTGCGCAAAGGACTGATTTCGATCGATACCGCCTACGTGGTCGCGACCGACAAGAAACTCTTCGCGCCGCCGGAAATGCCGGGCCAGCCCGGCACGCGGTGATCTGGGCGCTCTCGG
Organism: uncultured bacterium; assembly: GCA_964402475.1. GTDB lineage: Bacteria > Hydrothermota > Tepidihabitantia > Tepidihabitantales > Tepidihabitantaceae > UBA2258. The sequence goes on from CAYOCZ010000258.1 coordinate 4,490, forward strand.
CCCTGCTCGGGCTCGCGTTCGGCAGCTTCTTCAACGTCGTCATCTGGCGGGTTCCGCTCCACGAGTCGATCTCCTCGCCACCGTCGCACTGCCCGCGCTGCCGCAAACCGATAAGACCCTACGACAACATCCCGGTGCTGAGCTGGCTGCTCCTGCGCGGCCGGTGCCGCGATTGCGGCGGGCCAATCTCGGTCCGGTATCCACTGATTGAGGCGCTGACCGGGCTGCTTTTCGTCGCGGCGTTTGCCCGATTCGGCTTCAGCCTGCTGACAGTCAAGGCAATCGTGTTCATCTCGCTGCTCATCATTACGGCGTTTATCGATCTCGACCACCAGATCATCCCGTTCGGGTTCAGCGTCACCGGGCTGCTGCTTGGGCTGGCCGGCGGAGTGGCTGCACCACCGCCTGAGTTCAGGGGGGCTCTTGCCGGAGCGGCGGCTGGTGCCGGCTTCATACTCTTCGCGGGGCTCTTGTGGCGGTACGTGCTGGCCGGTCTGTTCCGCCGGTTCGGAGTGGACCAGAAAGAGGGGATGGGCTTCGGCGACCTGCCTTACGCGGCGATGATTGGCGCGTTTGTCGGGTTGAAAGGGCTGGTCGTAGCGCTGGCTGCCGCGGTGGTCTTCGGCGTCGTCATCGGGCTCATTGCCCGCTCGGCCGGCCGGAAC
>CAYOCZ010000259.1:0-5110 GCA_964402475.1 uncultured bacterium
GCCGCCAAATACGCCTCGGCGTTCTACGGGCCCTTCCGTGACGCCGTCGACAGCATCGCGAAGCGGTACAGCCTCGACCTTGAGTCGAGAAACGAAGCGAAGCGCAGTGGCAACCGAATGACTTCAAACGGTCTCATCAGTCGAGGCGTTGAGGCGGCTAAAACAGAGAATCCCAAGCCCGATGCCCCGGCGATCCCGCCGGAGCGGGCCGCGCGACTGCTCGAACGGGTCGCGGCGATCTACGAGAAGAACTTGCCCGAGAGCCCGGAAGCGCTTGAGTACCTCAAGCGCCGCGGGCTCGACAATACCGAGCAGCTCGCGGCGCATCGCGCCGGCTACGCCAACGGCCGCCTGCATGAGATCCTGCCGCAGTCCGGCAAAGTGCTCGACGAACTCAAGGCCCTGGGCGTGCTGTCCAAGTCCGGACACGAACACTTCGCCGGATGCGTCGTGTTCCCTGTCACCGACGTGGACGGCAATATCGTCACGCTGTACGGCCGCCACGTCGGCGACGGACCGAAGCGGCATGTGTTCCTGCCCAAGCGTCACACCGGGCTATGGAATGCACCCGTGCTCAAGACCTACCCGGAAATCATCGCGGTCGAGTCGGTGCTCGACGCGCTCAGTGTCGAGGCGGCCGGGTTCCCGAACGTGGTCGCGATCCAGGGCACCAACGGACTGCATGACGGCGACATCGCCGACATGCTGCGCTTCGGCGTGGGCCGCGTCATCCTGATGCTGGACGGCGACAAGGCCGGGGCCGAGGCCTGCGAGAAGATCGAGCGGCGCATCACCACTCACCCGGACTTGGACGCGGGCGCAACGCCTGTCGGCGTCGCGCTGCGCATCCTTCCCGACGACCACGATCCGAACAGCTTCCTTGTTGCCTTCGGCAAAGAGAAGCTGTCCGAGTTGATCCTTTGCGAGCGGGGCGTGCTCCCGGAGACCTTCGGCGAGCGGGCCAGTCCTGAAGGCAAGGCGGATGCTTTACGGGATGAAGGGCAAAAGGAGCCGTCCCCGCTCGCATCTTCTCCGGCTCAGATGCTCGACGGAGACGGCGCGTTCACCGTCTCCTGCGGCGTGCGGCATTACCGGCTAATGGGACTGGACAAGGGCCAGCGCAAACTGAAGGTGACCGTCCGCGTGGAGCACGCCGGGCGGCTCCACGTCGACACGCTGGACCTGTACTCCGCGCGGTCCCGGCGCAACCTGGCGCAAGACCTCTGCCGCCTGTACGAGGAAACGCCGGAGATCATCGAGGCCGACATCACCAAGCTGGTCAAGCGTTGCGAGGCCGTCCGCGTGACCGCGGAGGCCGACCCGGCCGCCGCGCCCGTCTTGACGGCTAAAGAGAAAGACCAGGCGGCCGAGTTCGGCAAGCGGCCGGACCTGCTCGACGCGATCCTCGCCGATTACGAGACCTGCGGTCTCGTCGGCGAGGAGCCCAACAAGCTGCTGGGCTACCTGGCGGCCGTCAGCCGCAAGATGCCCGAGCCGCTGAGCATCTTGATCCTGTCGAGCTCCGGGGCGGGCAAGACGGCGTTGCAGGACGCCGCCTGCGGCTTCGTCCCGCCCGAGGACCTCGTCAAGCTCACGAGCCTGTCGGGCAAGGCGCTGTTCTACAAGGACCGCATGAGCCTCAAGCACAAGGTGCTTGCGCTCGAAGAGGGGGCCGGGGCCGAGGACGCGAGCTACGCGATCCGCAATCTCATCAGCGCCGGTGAGCTGGTCGTCGAGGCGGCCATGAAAGACCCGACGACCGGCCGCATTACCACGATGACCAACCGCGTCGAGGGGCCGACGGCGGTCTTGATGACGACCACCAACCCGGAAATCGACCCGGAAACCAAGTCCCGCTTCATCGTGACCAGCGCGGACGAATCGCGCGAGCAGACGCGCGCGATCCTGTCCTTTCAGCGGCGGCGCGAAGGGCTGGACGGACTCTTCACCAGCCGGGCGGCCGAGGACACCTTGAAGCGGCATCACAACTTCCAGCGGCTCTTGAGGCCGCTGTCGATCGTGAATCCGATCCACGAGACCTTGAGTTACGCGGACGACCGCTTGCAGGGCCGCCGCGATCAGCCCAAGTACCTGGCCCTTATCCGGGCCGTGGCGTTCCTGCGCCAGTTGCAGAAGCCCATCCGGACCGACGGCCGCAACGGCGAGAGCGTGGAGTACATCGAGGTCGACCCCGAGGACGTGAAGCTCGCCAACCGGCTCGCTCACGAGATCCTCGGCCATTCCCTGGACGAACTCAGCCGGCCGAGCCGCAACCTGCTCCTGGAGCTTGAGAAGATGTTGAAGCGCAGTGGAAATCCCGACTCGCCCGAGGGCGACGTCGGGAGTACGGACCTCCGCCGCTCATTCACGCGGCGCGAAATCCGGGAGTTCACCGGGTGGAGCAACTACCGCGTTCACATCCATCTCAAGGAGCTGGTCGAGTTCGAATACGTCAGCGTCGAGACCGACCGCGTGAACAACACCTATCGCTACCGGTTGCTCTACGACGGCCAGGGCAAGGATGGCTCCCGGTTCATGCTCGGCTTGAATGGCCCCGACGCCGAGGCGTAACCGCCCCGGCTTTGGGGCGGTGTTTGGGCGGTTTTAGCCCGGCTTTCGGGCGGTTTCAGGGTGGCCGCCCTAACGGCAAACCCCTTGAGAATGAACGACTAAAGAAGAAACGACCCGGCTTTCGCGGAAGGACTAGAGTTATGCGTGTTGAAGGTGATCATAACAGTACGGTCATAGAAGCCTACCTGAAGGCGCTCAAGCGCCGCCGGTACAGCCCCAAGACCATCGCCACCTACCGTTACCCGCTCTCGCTGTTCGCTTCCTTTTTAGCCGCCCGGGCCGTCGACCGCGTGCAGGACGTGGGCCGCGACGATCTCGCCGCCTGGCGGCTCGATCTGATCGAACGCGGCCTTGCCGACGCCTCGCTCGAAGTATTCCTGCGCGCCGCGCGCAATCTGTTCAACTGGATGGAGGCCGAAGGCATGCTCTTCGACAACCCGGCTGCCGCGCTCAAGACGCCGAAGTACGAGCGCAAGCTCCTGCCGGTACCGAGCGAGGCCGAACTCCGGCGGTTGCTCGCGCAACCGGCCGTCACGACGCCGGTCGGCATCCGCGACCGTGCCGTCATGGAAGTCGGCTACTGCTGCGCGCTTCGCCGCGAGGAACTCGCGCGGCTCACGCTGCGCGATCCGGACTTCCTCCAGAAGACGCTGCGCGTCCTGGGCAAGGGCAGCCGCGAACGCATGCTGCCCCTGGGCGAAGAAGCCTTCACCTGGCTGCGCCGCTACGTCGAGGACGCCCGGCCCACGTTGCTCGGACGCAACGCGGCGGCTGCGGCTCTCGATGTCCTGTGGATCAGCACGGACGGCAAGCCGTTCGGCGGACAGGGCATCAGCGTCATGCTCAAGAAGTACGGACGCGAGGCGAAGCTCTCCGTCAACATCACGCCGCACAGTCTGCGCCGCGCCTGCGCGACGCACATGCTCCGGCGCGGCGCGCACCCCGTGCAAATCCAGATGTTGCTGGGTCACGCGACCATGCGGCACCTGGCGCAGTACCTGCGCCTGACCATCACCGACATCAAGAAGATGCACGCGCAATCGAGGCCCGGCAAATGAGGCAGCACCTTTCCGACTACATCGAGCACGGCCGCAGCCTGAACTTGAGTCCGTACACGTTGCGGGCGATCGGCTACAACGTGACCGACTTCCTCGACTGGCTGGCCGGGCACCGCATCGCGGGCCCGGACCAGCTCCGCCGCGCGCACCTGACCGCCTGGCTGACGCACCTGCAGGAGCACCGCACCACGCGCGGCCTGCCGCTAAAACCAAAGAGCATCAACAAGAAGATCGAGAACGTGCGCGGCTTCCTTCTCTACCTGGCCGCCGAGGGCCTCATCCCTTCGGCCCTGGCCGCGTCGGTCGAGTACGTCAAGGAGCCGAAGCTCCTGCCGACCAGCGTCATGACCCATGACCAGGTGCGCAAGCTCCTGCGGTCCGTCCGGACCGACTCGACCACCGGCTACCGCGACCGCGCCATGTTCGAGCTGCTCTACTCGACCGGGATCCGGGCAGGGGAGTTGCTCGGGCTCGACGTGTCCCACGTCGACTTGAAGAACGCCACGGCCCTTGTCTACGGCAAGGGCCGCAAGGAGCGTGTTGTCCCGATCGGCGTGACGGCCCTGCGCTACACCGAGAGTTATCTCACGGCCGTCCGGCCGTTCCTGTTGCGCGACCGGACCGAGCAAGCCGTCTTCCTCGATGCCCAGGGGAAGCGTCTTCCGTATCACGTCTTCCGGCGGCTCGTGCACCACTACGCCGATGACGTCGGCATCGCCGTCAACGTCACCCCGCACACGTTCCGCCGGTCGTGTACGACTGAACTGCTCCGCTCCGGCGCGAACATGTATCACGTCAAGGAACTGCTCGGCCACGAGTCCCTCGACACCCTCAAGCACTACGCGAAACTCACCATCACCGACCTGCGCGAGACCCACCGCAAGTGCCATCCGCGCGAGCACGGAAACCCCTGACGTGTCCGCCGAAGCGGCCCTGCGCGAAGGCGGAAAAAAGCCTTTCCTTTTAGCCGCCTTTCCGGTAGTTTTTCGGTCATGGGCTTCTACACGACAGGCACCCTTGAAGCGGCACCGCCGCGCCGTGCTCCCGCACGTCGCGCGCGGCGCGATCCGGCGTGTGGCCGAAAACCGCTTAGGGGCCCCACGCACAGAGCAATATCTGGCCAAAGATTCTTACACACCGGGTTCGGGCGGTGGAACCGGCGAGACCCTCTCGGAGACCTTGCGTTTCTATCCGCACAGTCGAGGGGCGTGAGGAAGCGGGGACGCTCCGCGTTGGTACGTGCGTCCCTCATGCCTGTCTACGGTTTCGTAGGCAACGCGGCAGTCAACTACCAAGACTTACACGGGCTGACATTCGCGGACTTCTGGGACAAGTGGTACGGGAACCATATACCCAAAGCCATCGGGTTCACTGCTGGCGGAGCCCTTGAGGTAGCTGTGCCCGAGTGGTTGGAGTCGATGCTTGACCTTGCCACCCCCATCGAGATAACGGCTGGACTCCAAACCGCCGTTATCTTTTTC
>CAYOCZ010000260.1:0-5105 GCA_964402475.1 uncultured bacterium
GTTTCACACCGAGGAACTCGGCCGCGGTCTGGCCCAGGTCGGCAAAGGTAGGACGCGTGCCCAGGTCGACGCCCTGCTTGAACCCCGGCCCGAGCGCGAGCAGGGGCACGTACTCTCGGGAATGGTCGGTCGAAGGCGTGGTCGGGTCGTTACCATGGTCCGCGGTGATGAACAGCAGGTCGTGCCGGTCGAGATGAGTCAGGATGTTGGGGAGAGAGTCGTCGAACTCTCTCAGCCCTGCCGCGAAGCCGGCCGGGTCATTCCGGTGTCCCCAGTCCATATCGAACTGAACGATGTTAGTGAAGATGAGGCCGGTCCGTGTCTTCGCCATCGCTTCGACGGTCAGGTGCAGGCAGTCAGCGTTGACGACCGAGTGATGAGTCGCGGTGAAACCCCGGCCGGCGAACAGGTCATCAACCTTGCCGATTCCGGTAACCGGCAGGCCGGCTTCCTTGACGTTGTCGAGCAGAGTCGGCTGCGGTGGAGCGCAAGAGAAGTCCTTGCGTCTGGTGGTTCGTTTGAACGAGCCGGGATTGCCGGTGAACGGCCGGGCAATGACGCGGCCGACGCAGAATCGCCCCACACATAGGCCGCGGGCCTTCTGGCAGATGCGGTACAGGTCGTCCGGCGGTGTGATGTCCTCGTGGCAGGCAATCTGCAGCACACTGTCAGCCGATGTGTAGACGATCGGGCATCCGGTTCTGAGATGCTCATCACCTAGTTCCTTGATGATTTCCGTGCCTGACGCCGCGACGTTGCCGATTGTCTTCCGCCCGATTGCCTGCTCGAGGCTCTGTATTAGCTCAGGCGGGAATCCCTGCGGGAACAGTGGAAACGGGTCAAAGGTCACGAGACCTGCGGTTTCCCAATGCCCTGTCGTCGAGTCCTTGCCGACCGACTGCTCGGCCATCCGGCCGAAGCACGCCTCCGGTTTCTCCTGTGGCGGGACGCCCTGAATCGGGATGATGTTGCCGAGCCCGAGCCTCGTAAGGTTGGGAAGATTCAGCCCGCCGACGGCCTTGGCCAGATTGGCGAGAGTATTGGACCCCAGGTCGCCGAACGCGGCAGCGTCGGGCAGTTCACCACACCCTACACCGTCGAGCAATAGGATCATTACGCGAGAGTCAGATACAGCTTTCACCACAAAGACACCAAGACACGAAGAAGACTGCAGAGTGATTCCGATGTCCTCAATCTACAATCTTCAATCGTCAATCTGCAATGTCGAATGCCGGGGACAGGATTTGAACCTGCATGCCGCAAAGCACATGGCCCTCAACCATGCGTGTCTGCCAATTCCACCACCCCGGCGCGTGCTTGGCGGAATCCGGGGCTGTCCTAGAGCTGCCCTGAGCGCAGTCGAATGGGTGGACTGCCCCCGAAATTCCGCGTTGCACGGTCATTATAGAAGCAGAGTCGCAGGTGTCAAACAGCGGGCAACGTGGTCGAGTGCCCCCAGTGCCCGAAGTGGTCGAGCGGATGGGCGGAAGGGGAATGGCGACGGAGCTGCGGGCTGCGGGTGAGAGGGCGGTCGGCTTTCGTATCCGACCGCCCTCAGTCTTGATGGCCACGAGAATCGGGCGAGAACAACTGCGCTCTGCTGAACGAGAGAGACAGGACGAGTCTTTGCCCGAGCTGGTATGACCTCGGATTGGACACCCCCGGTGGGCAACTGACGTCGTTGAGGGGGTCGGAGCTGGCCTAAGTAATTGCAAGAGAAGGAGTTGGGTAACGAGGGGCGGGTCTCAAGCGACACTTCGGGAACCACCGCGAGAACCGTCCCCGGAACGGTTCCCAGGGCGGTTCCGAAGGCCTTTCCGGCCGCGAGTTGCGAGCCGGTTCTGACTGCGGTGATGGGGGCGTCTTGTCCATCCATCTGCGGACGCATGGGCAGGCCGGTTCGCACGGCGAGCCGCTATCCGACGTGTGGGGCAAGAGGCAAAGCGGTTGGGAGGGTGACTTGCGTGGGGACTGTCGGCGGGGTTTGCGGATGGACTTCGGACGCGACTCTCGGGGTGACTGTTGAGGTCACTCTCAACCGTGCTTCCGGGAGTAGTGAGAGTCGCTCAGGATTCCCGGTCAGCAGAAGGCAGAAGCCGGACCGAAGTCCGGCTTCCGTGAGTTGCGTTGCTCGGGCTAGAAGCAGCCCATGTTCATGCCGTCTTCGGCGGCCTTCTCGCAGGGCGAACCGGGCTTCAGCTTGTAGTTGCCGTTTCCCTGGTCCTTGAACTTCGGGTCTCTGCGGATGTTGTCCGAGCCGGACTTGGCCTCGTCCGAGTCGGAGTTGCCGCTGTGCAGGCAGGTGTATTTGACGACCAGGTTCAGGCCGTCGCCGTCGTAGACGAGGCTGCGCTTGTTGTCCGCGAAGATGCAGTTGGAGATGGTGGTTTTGTCGTCTTTGTTGGTGCAGTAGATGCCCGAGACTTTGTTGTCCGCGATGGTGCAGTGGTTGATATCCGCACTGCCGCCGCCTTCAAGCGTGCTGACATAGATGCCGCGGTCGCCGTTGTCGATGATGAGGCAGTAGTCAATCTTCTGTTTGCCGCCGGGGATGTACACGCCGTGTGACTCGCCGCCTTTGATGGTCAGGCCTTGGAGCCGGTTGCCGCTGCTTTTCAGCGTGACCGCGGCGTACTCGCCGTCCGCGTCTATCACGGTCGTGGTCGGGTTCTCGCCGACCAGCGTGAACGGGCCGGCGTCTTCGTCGATTTCAATCTCCTCTTTGTAGACGCCGGGCTTGATGAGGATGATGTCGCCTTCCTCGGCATCGTCAAGCGCCTCGCCGATTTCCTCGTAGTCGGTCGAGCCGTCCTGCGCCACGACGAGGTCGGCCTTTGGCAGTTCGGGCCGGCCGGAGACGGTCGCCTTTGACGGGCAGCGGAGCGACGCCACCGCGAGCAGCAGCGCCGGAATGAGCAGCAGTCGGTCTATCATTCGATTCATCATACCACCTTTCGGGCGATTATCGGAAAACGGCAGACGTTTGTCAAACCTGGCAGCGGCCACGGAAGCCGGTTTGAAACCGCCGAGAACGCCAAGGCTCCGAACGAAATATCCGCAGATTGCGCAGATGACGCAGATCCTGCCGCCAGTGAGCACGGTGCGGGCGAACTCAGAAGCTAGAAGCTAGAAACTAGAGTACAGAATCTCGGACACTGGGAACTGGTCATGGTACCTGGCCGTACGCGACCCAGCGGTCGAAGGCGGCCGGCCAGTCTTTGTCCAGCTTGTTCTCAGCCACGGCACGTTCGAGCACAGCTCGGGCGTCATCGGCTTCGAGCGGAAACCACTTGTGCCAACGGGTCGGTCCGTAGTTCTGGTATCCTTCCAGTACGGCGCTTGTCCGGCCCATTACCTCGGCCGCAGTACCGAACTGCTTCTTGAGCTGCTTCGCCTTGTCATAGACGAGCTTGAAGAAGGCCGGGTAGCGGTAGTCACGGCAGAGGTGGTGGTCGGCGACGAGCGTCTTCAGGCCGGGCGCGGCCAGAATCCGGCACAGGTTCACAATACTGCGAACCAGGTCGTAGTCGGTGGCGAATTGGCCGAGATGGTAGGTTGGGTAGCCGTCGAGGACCACGGTCTGGGCTTTGGCAGAACAGATGAGGTCGGTCGTCGCGGGTTCGAGCGGTCCGCCGACATCGGAGGTGATTAGCACCTTTTCTTTACCGCGGTTGACCGCGGTCATTATCACGGTCCCGGGTTCGGCGTCGCGGGCGCCATGCCAGACCGCTTGAGAGAACTCGATGGCCGTCTTCTTGAACTTGAACTCGCGGCCGTCGGCCCAGAGCGTTTCTCTGGGCAGGCCGTCAATCGTCTTGAAGAGCCTGGTTGCGGTCTCGGCCTGTTTCGCGGACATGATGGCGGGGTCTCGGGCAAGAACGGTCTTGCGGCCGTACATGTCGATGTCGCGCGCGGACTGGAGATGGTCGAGATGGTAGTGGGAGATGACGACTGCCTGCGATTTGGCGCAGGACTCGCGCACTGCTTCCGCGTACTGGTTGAGCAGGGCCTGGCGCTTCTCAATCGGCAGTGGGAAGGAGCTGGCCTCGACCGCGGCACCAGGGTCAATCGTGACGGCGATGTCCGGCGTCTCGACCCGGACGCACATCGACTTGACGCCAAAGGAGTCGAACGCGACGTAGTGGAGCTTGAGCTGCGGGCCTTCGCGGATTATCGGGTCGGTCAGACGCACCGGATTCTCACCACCAAGACACCAAGACACCAAGAGGATAGGAGGATCACGGGTCAGTAGAGGTACTGGACGAGGTAGTAGAAGGCGGGGATGGTGAAGAGCAGGCTGTCGACGCGGTCGAGGAACCCGCCGTGGTCGGCGAGCGCGGACGAGGTATCCTTCATCCCAACCGCCCGCTTGAACATCGACTCGAACAGATCACCGGCCTGAGCAATCGTGCCAAGCCCGACGCCGACCCCCGCCAGCCACCATATCGGCCGGGTCGCGAAGGGCAGGAGGGAATGGAGATACGCGGCGGACAGGATTGCGGAACAGACAAGGCCGGCGACGTAGCCTTCGACGGTCTTGTTCGGACTGAGGGTTGGGGAGAGCTTGTGCCGGCCGATGAGCTTGCCGAATACCAGCCCGGTGGTGTCGTTGAGCCAGGTCAGGGCGAGCGGGAAGAAGACGAGCCACGGGGACCAGCCGCGGTGGACTGCCAGGTTTTTGAGCAGGACGAGGTGGGCCGGGAAAAGGCCGAGGTAGATGAGGCAGAATATGCCATAGACAGGCACGCGCGGTTTCGTCTCGCGGGTCGCTACCGCAGCGAGCAGGATGACCGCAATCGGGGCGAGCAGGAACCCGGGCAGCCAATTGAAGTAAGCGGCGGCGACAATGGTCACGCTGAGCGCGGGCAGCAGCCAGCGGCTGAGTTTGATGTCGGCCTTGCCAAGGAGTCGCACGAACTCGAGTGTGGCGAGCACAACCCAGGCCGCGGTGACGACTGTGATGACCCAGCGGCTGGCGAAGAGGGCCGCAAAGATGGCGAGCCCGAGCCCGGCGCCGACTAGAACGCGGCGCAGCCAGTTGCTCTTCATTGGTTGATCTCGCGAAAACGGGGGCAGTCCCTCGGAGCGTCTGCGTCGCTCCATGA
>CAYOCZ010000261.1:0-5104 GCA_964402475.1 uncultured bacterium
GCCGACCGGGTACTGGGTTTTGTTGCGGTAGTGCCAGGGCCCGGCTTCGGCGGTCACATTCCGGACCGGCACGAACACCTGTCCGATGCGCTGCAGCGTTTCGTTGATGTAGAGCTTCTTGACAACGAGCTGCCCCTGGTAGTTGATATGCTGAAGCTGGCAGCCGCCGCATACCCCGTAGTGAGGACAGGGCGCGGAGACGCGCAGGGGAGACGGCTCGAGTATCTGGTCGATTTCCGCCACCGCGTAGTCGCGCTTCCGGGTGACAATGCGGGCGCGCACGCGCTCCTGCGGTGCGGAAAGCGGCACGAATACCTTCATGCCGTCGTGGGTGGCGAGGCCGTCGCCGCCCTGCACCAGCTTGTCAATCAGCAGTTCGACTACCATGCAATCTGCACCTGGCGCACTATTTTCGAAGCCAGCTTCTTTATGGCCTCGGCCGCGGCCTGTTCCTCGGTCTTCGCGTTCGGGTCGTAGGTGACCCGGGCCGACGCGACCCCCTTGTAGAATTCCTCATTGCGGGTCCGGTCACGCGCGTCCACCTGTGCGCTCACGCTTAGCTCGTAGGCGGACACGGCCTGGTCGCCGGTGTAGGACGATGCGGTTCGGTTGTAGCTCGAAACGGTAGTATTCACCACCAGGTCGGCCGCCTCGGTGTTGGTCACATGCAGTGTCCGGTCGGACGTGAACGCCGCGGTGAGAGAGTCGGTCAACGCTTCGGCCAGGCCCGGCTGAGTCGTCGTATTCGTTGCCGGCGGCACCGCCACGGTTCTCAGGTGCGACGGCAGCAGCGAATGGGTCGAGTAGCCGCAACAGCCGACGAGCAAGGTCAGTACGAGAGCGAGACTACGCACGTTAGGATTCTCGGCGGACGAGCCGCAAAGTCAAGAGAACGAGAGACGGTCCGGCGTCACAACCGATACCTACCGCCAAGACACAAAGACACAAAGGGGGAGTCCCAGGCCCGGAATGTGAATTCGAGATACGGAATGCGACGTGCGGTCGCTGACGCTGCCGGCAGTGGTCAGTTAGTCGAGCGAGGTTTGTCCGTAGGCTTCATCGATTGCCCGCCTGATTCCTTCGAAGGTGAACGACATCGCGCAGGTCGCGCCCATATCGGACAACATCTCGGGCACGGCGCAGTCACGGTTTGTCCTCACCACGATTACCCGCTTGCCCAGCTCGTCGGCCTTCTTGAGTTCCCATTCCATCCAGCCGTTCGTGAGAGAATTCTCCCCGACGACGCACAGCAACCCGTTGGCCGCGCCGATTCTCTTGGCGAGTGCCTGCTTGATCGGCTCGGCCCCCGGGCTGTCAACCGGTTCTGCCGGCGGCTCGTCGTTGATCCAGAGCTGGGCGAAGCCCGGCATCTTCGACCAGTTAACCAGCACGTCCTTGTAGTATCCATCATTCTCGTGGTCGAAGCTGAGGTAGACCTGCTTCGAGTCCGCCGGCGCTGGCTCTTCATCCAGGGGGACCCGCTTGGGCGCGCGTACGACCGGCTGCCTGAGCGTCGGCCTTTCGGCCCCGGGCTTGCGCTGGATGGCCGCTTTGATGGCATCGTAGGCCGGGTTCCAGCCAAGGCCGTAGAAGTCAGCGACGAACCGGCTCGCCAATGCGGGAGGCAGAGAGCAGTTGTCGACCTTCGCTGGATACGTGCGGACCCGTCGTTGGTTGATCTCCCGGCTCATAACCTCAATCAGTTCCCGCTCCACCCAGTGGTAGGTGACCGAGATAATCGAGATGACCGGTACGACACAATCCACCGGCCGCGTGGTGCTGTCAATCCGGCGAACCAGAGAGTCGCCGGCGATCATCTCGCTGACCTGGATGAACGGGCTGACCCGGTCCCGGCGCAGCGCGAACGCCAGCTTGCGCGCGAAGTCCTGGTCCTGGAAACAGTTGGCAATAAGGATGTGGGGTTGGTCCTGTCCCTTGGGGGGCTTGGCTCTGAAACCGAGGTTCATCTCCGCCTCCTGTCATGCGACACCGATTGCGATGCGTCATCCTCACGGAACGAATGCATGCCATCATGTTCCATCACGGGATTGTAGGGAGGCTTACCGGGCTTGTCAAATCGGGGACGGGAAGCAGGGGCCAAGTGCAGGGCCAGGGACTGGGGATTGGGGCGCAGGGACGAACGCGGAATCATGCAGGCGGGAACTGCAACCTGTCAACCGCGGCGTCCTGGCGGTTTCATGACGCAGTTCGGATAGTGACGTTGACGTGGCTGGGCAGGGCGGTATAATCCCTCCAGGTGGACGGGAGTCTGGACGGATGGGCAGACTCGAACGGCCGACGCCGGGCGAACGAGCCGGGTTCGTGGCTGACAGCGGTAATGGTAGGGCAGCAGTCAATTCTTCAGGAGGTATGATGGCAGGAAAGCGAGTGTTGGTTCTAGCCATGTTGGTTCTGGTCGGCTCGGGCTTCGGCGCGTGGCTGTCCTTGGACGGCCGCGGCGCGCAGACGCCGGTGGTCAGGATTACAGACCAGGGTTCAAACGCGACCGTGATCGACATCACGGTGCACGGAGTGGAGACCGAGGCGAAGGATGTCGCAGGCCAGACGTACACCGTGGTGCGCCTGCCCGGCGAGCCCGCGATGACCGGCAAGGTCGGCTCTCCCGGGTTGCCGCAGATTGTGCGCAACCTCGGGTTGCCCGACGGCGCGCAGGTTTCAATCGAGGTGCTGGAGAGCCGGTACCAGACGTACACCGGAATGCTGGTGTACCCGGCCCAGAAGCCGCTAACCGACGATGACGAGGAGAGCTTCACGATTGACAATCGGGCCTATTCAGCGGACGCCGAGTATCCGGGCGCACTGACGCAGGTCGCGTACCAGACCGTGTGGCGCGGGCTGCCGTTTGCGAACGTCATCGTGTCGCCGATGGTCTACAACGCGGCGCGGCAAGAACTTCGGGTCTACTCGCACCTGCGCGTGCGCGTGAGCCACCCGGGCATGCGGGTGCGCCGGCAGATCGAGCCCTGGATGGCGGCCGTCTATCGCAACAACATCGACAACTTCGACCAGCTCGGCGCGGACATAGCCTGGAACGACGACCCGGGCGTGCGCTACCTGGTCATCACGACGCCGAACTACTCCGGCACCTGGCTGGACAGCCTGGTCAACTGGCACCACAAGCGGGGTATCGAAACCCGGGTCATCGCCAAGTCGAGTTGGACCGACGTCGCGGTCAAGGACTCGGTTGCGGCCGAGTACGGTCGCAGCACGCCGGCGGTCCTGCGCTGGGTGCTCCTGGTAGGTTCCCAGAACGAGGTGCCGCAGCACGCCTACCCGGGTGTGAGCGCGGCCGACATGTGGTACGGCGACGTGGAGCCGCCGTCCGGAGACGACTACTTCGAACTGGGTGTGGGCCGTTTCTGCCCGGCCGACACGGCCGACCTCGCAAACCAGATTCGGAAAACCCTGAAGTTCGAGAAGGCGCCGCCGCTGACGCCCGACTGGTGCAGCAAGGTTACGCTGGCCGCGCATTCGCAGAACTACCCGAGCAAGTACTCGGCCTGCACGCGAGGCATCTACAACTACCCTTACGCCTACTACCAGTACACTTTCGACACCGTCATGGGCGGGACCAACGGCACGAACGCGATGGTGACGGCCGACATCAATGAGGGTCGGGTGGTGGTCAACTACCGGGGCCACGGCAGTGAGACCGCATGGACCGGCTGGGCATCGGGCGGCGGGAGCTGGGCCTCAGCCGAGATCACCGCGCTGACCAACTCGGACATGACGCCGGTGGTTATCAACTGCTGTTGCCTCAGCCACGTGCTCTCCTACTCGGGCGGGCCGTGCCTTGGCGAGTCGTGGATGTCGAAGTACCCGGGCGGCGCGGTGGCATCGCTGGCCCCTTCGGAGCCGTCGTACACCATTCCGAACCACGGCTGGGACTCGCTGCTGATCCGCTGCCTTGGGGACACGTACACCCACAGTGTCCCGGGCGTGCGGGACTACGTGTGCCCGGTCTGGGACCTGGGCTGGATGCTCTGTAACGCGGACGCCTACATCCAGCATTACTATGCCTCGCAGGGCGGGACCGACAACGCCCGCATGTACTTCTGGCTGGGTGACCCGGCGCTGAACGTCTGGACCGGTACGCCGGTAGCGCCGACCGTTGACCACCTGCCAGTGGTGCCTCTGGGCAGCTTCGATTTCAACGTGTATGTGGAGAGACAGGGAGCACCGGTCGAGAATGCTCTGGTCTGTGCCTGGAAGGTAGGCGAGTTCTACGCGACCGGCCACACCGATGCCTCGGGCAACGTGATACTGGCGATTGAGGCGACGACACCGGGTGACTTCTCAGTCACGGTGACCGGTCACACGATTCTGCCGTACGAAGGTACGTGTCAGGCCCAAACCAGCGGGACCGCCTTCGTCATGTACTTGCGCAGCACAGCCAACGACTCGCCGCCCAACGGTAACGGCGACGGTTCAATCAACCCGGGCGAAACCATCATCCTGCCCACCTGGGTGAAGAACTTCGGGGACTCGGCGGGCAACAGCCTGGTCGGGAAGCTCCGCATCAGCGACCCGTACGTTACCCTGCTCGATTCGTCCAAGGACTTCGGAAACATCGCCCCGTACGACTCGGCGTTTACCGGGCCGGCCGGGTACGAGTTCTCCGTGGCGCCGGCCTGCACGAACGGCCACCAGATTCACTTCGCGATGCAGTGCCGCGATGCCAACGATTCCTCGTGGAATTCGAATATCTACCTGCGGGTGGGTGCGCCGTACCTGACTTACCAGAGCCAGCAAGCGGTCGACACCATAGCGGGCGGGAACCAGAACGGGCGGCTGGACCCGAATGAGCGGGCCCAACTGATTGTCTTTGTCAGGAACACCGGGTACGGCAATGCGCCAAACGTGACCGGAGTGCTCAAGTCCGGGGACGCGCGGCTGGTGGTCGAGGATTCGACCGGCGACTTCGGCACGATTCCGGCCGAGAGTACGGGCAGCAACTCGGCTGACCCGTTCGTGGTGCAGACCCTGACCATGCCCCCGGAGACTCCAATCCCGTGTACCCTGGAGGTCGCGTGCGGCGGGACGACCTGGACGCTTGCGTTCGACATCATTGTCGGTGAGCTGC
>CAYOCZ010000262.1:0-1771 GCA_964402475.1 uncultured bacterium
GTTTGACAACCTCGCCCGCGAGTCCTAGAATCCAGCCATGCCCGAGCTGAATTGGCCTTGGCGAACAGGAGACTGGTATGGCATCCCGCTATGCTTGTTGAAAGAAACCGAAGGAGGAGACAATGGCCCACCTGACAGAGCTGTTTGAGCAACACAGGGCCAGCTCCGCGATGGAGAAGATTGACCATGCTGTTGCATACAGTCGGGACCGGAATGCAGCCGCCCGCCTCGAGGGAGCCAGACAGGTCCAGTTCTGGGCGCTCAAGGAGATGCGGAAGCTCGTGCAGGATTACTATGCGGGGTTGGCGGAGGTCGGCCGCTCGGAAGCCGATGAGCCGTCCCTTGAACCAGCACGTGACACCGTGGACCACGCCCTGACGCGCCTGGCTGAGTACTGCGACGAACTGTGCTCGGGAGGCCGGCCCAGGTTGGACCCGAGGGACGCTGCAATATACTCCCGCCATGTCAGGAGTTGGCTTGCCTCGGCAACGGCCCTGGCCGCACACATGGAGGACACGCACACCGTCTGAAAACCCGCAGGATGCCGCACTGCCCATTTGACACGTCTGTCCTATTGCGGGACGAGCCCACGGCTGACGGCCAGCGCGCCTTCGGCGCGGGTCCTTAGTTCCTGGTTTCCAGTCCGCAGCGGTGTCGGACCCGGACTTCTGACTTCAGACAGCCGTCAGCCGTAGACCGTCAGCCGCACACTGGGTGCGGGCTACTGCCCTGCGTCAGGTCGCAGCGGAAGCAACGCAGCGTGCCGTGGTGACGGTATCCGGCCCGTTCGAGCTGCGCGTGGAACGGCAGGTTCTCTGAGTCGGTCTCAGCCACGACCGTCTTTAGCCCTTTCTCCTGGAGCAGTGCCGTCCCTTTCACGAGCAGGTCGAACCCGTAGCCCGAGCCGCGCAGCTCCGGGACCACACCGATGTAGTTGATGGTACCTTCTTTGTCGTCGAGCCGCTGCGGCACGACGAGGCCGCAGAGCCTTCCGTCGGCAAGATAGCCGAGCAGCCACTCGGTCGGCTCGAAGCTCCCTTCCTTGAGAATCCGCATGTACCAACGGGCTGCCTCCGCTGCACCGCACTTCCTGAGGCGGGCCCGGTCCTGGCGGTCGAGCGTGCCGACGGTGACCCGTCCAACCGCCATGGCGAACGCTTCCTCGCCGACGTCGGACATGGGCCGGAACTGAAGCCTCACCCGCACTCTGACGGCAGCCGTGGAGTCCCGCCAGACGTAGCGCTTTTTCTCCTGGCTCTGCTTGAACCCGACCACCTCGATGAGTGCTTGATAAAGCGCCGGGTCCGGATCGTAGATGTCGTAGATGGCATACTCGATCCCAACCGTGCCCTTCTCCTTCAGCCGGGCCAGCACCGTGCCCAGCAGGGCCCGGCCTGTCTCGAAGAAGTCGACCGAGGTGTCGACGTGCGTTCCGAACATCGCGAATTCAGTGGGTGATGATCGGCGGTGAAAGAACACGCGCCCAACCGGCTTGCCGCCTTGCTCGGCAACGAAGCACAGGTCCGGCGAACTTCCACCCTCTCTCCAGATGCCCCTGACCACGTTGGCCAGCCAGCCGGTGCCGCCCAGCGCGCAGTATGCTTCGAGTTCCTCAGGCTTGATCGCCCGCACGGTCATTACCAAGCATAGACCAGGCCCCGGCCCTGTCAACGGCGGACCGAAAGCGGGGACAGCCCATGGGAGTCGCGCAGGGCCCTGCGAAGGGACAGTCCCCATTTTCCTTCGGGTCTTTGTGTCTTGGTGGTGGATT
>CAYOCZ010000262.1:1871-5088 GCA_964402475.1 uncultured bacterium
CGGGTGTCGGCGTCGCGGCTGGTTTCGGCCGTCTCGAGCGAAGGAGCGCTGGGGGTCATCGCCACGGTGGGGCTGGGCGAGGAACTGCTCGACATGACGCCTGACTACCCGATGCGCGCGGAACTCGGCCTCCGCGAGGCAATCCAGAACACAAAGAAACACACGAGCAACCCGTTCGGCGTGAACATCATGTGCGCCCTGACCAACTACGACAACCTGGCCCAGACTTCCGTCGCCGAGGGCGTGGCCGCAATAATCTCCGGCGCCGGCCTGCCGCTGAGGCTGCCCGGGCTCGTATCGGACCGGCACATCAAGTTGATACCCATCGTGTCTTCAGCCCGTGCGGCCGCCCTCATGTGCAAGACGTGGCAGAAGCGGTTCAGTCGCCTGCCGGACGCGCTCGTGGTCGAGGGACCGCTGGCCGGGGGCCATCTCGGCTTCTCACTCGAGCAAGTTGAGAATGCGGAGGCGTTTCGGCTGGAGCGACTGGTCAGCGAGGTGATTGAGGTCGCCCGGCAGTACGGCGGCATGCCGGTCGTGGCCGCGGGCGGCGTCTTTGACGGCAACGATATCGCCAGGTTCCTCCGGATGGGCGCAGCCGGCGTCCAGATGGCCACGAGATTCGTTTGCACCCACGAATGCGACGCGTCCGACGCCTACAAACAAGCCTTTCTCGATTGCCGGAAAGAGGACATCGTAGTCATCCACAGCCCGGTCAAAATGCCGGCCCGGGTAATCAAGAACGAGTTCGTGGAGCGCTGCCTAAGGGGCGAGAAGGTCACCTTCGGCTGCCCCTATCACTGCCTTCTGACCTGCGAGCCGGCTGTGGCCGGGTACTGCATCGCCCAGGCTCTGCTGGCAAGCTTCCGGGGCCAGATGGACAAAGGGTACGCGATGTGCGGCACCAATGCCTGGCGCTGCAATAAAATTGTCTCGGTCCACGAACTGGTGCAGGAGCTTGCCGAGGAAACGGCCGCCGCCCTGCGCGTCCAGCCGCTCAGCCACAACTAACCCCAGTCTGTCCTTGGTCCTTGGTCCGTAGTCCTTGGTCCCTAGTCCACAATCCCCAACCCCTGATCCCCGACCGCTGCTGAAAGCGCCGGCCCGAAGCCAAGGCTCCGGGCCGTCTAGAGAGGCGGGGCGGGCATTGCTGCCCGCCCCGCGGTAGCTGTCAGTCCGCCAGAATGAGTTTTCTGGTTATCGAAGCCTTGCCGCTGGTCAGCGTATAGAAATAAACGCCGGCAGCAACATCATGGGCGTTCCAAGTCGCGGTGTAGCGACCGGCCTCGCGACGCCCCGAAGTGAGGGTCTGAACCGGGCGCCCCGCTGCGTCGTAGACGACAAGCGATACGTCGCCAGTCCGCGGCAGGGAGTAGGATATCTGCGTCCGGCCGCCGAACGGGTTCGGATTGGCAGCCGCATCCAGCCTGACCGACGTGGCCGGCCGTTGCTCGGCCACTGCTGGCGGTGCTGCTGGTATCTGATTCCCGGGTATCTTCAGGACCAAAACGGGGTTTGGCGTAGCCGGGCCCTCGGTCTGCACGAAGAAGCCCGAAATCGCGTCGTCCTCGAACAAGATGAAGACGGTGTCCTCGTCCGATCCGCCATCGACGGCCTGGTCGATGATCGACGGGAAACGCATCGAATGAGTGCCGGCATCGGTCAGCTTGAGCCCGTCGCCCCAGGTGACGCCGTTGTCGGTCGAGCGCGAGGCCCAGATGTCGGCGCGCGCACGCGACGTGGTCGGCTCGTAGTTCAGCGTGTCAAACTGCTCCCAGGCGACGAACAGGTTGCCATCGTTATCCTGGCCGATATTCGGACGGCAGGCGAGCGTCGCGTTGTAGCCGACCGAATACAGATAGTGTGTCGTGTCGACGGACGCCGTGTGGATTCGGGCCCACATCGGGTTATTGTCCGGGCAGTAGTGCCAGATCTGCGCCGGCAGGACGGTACTGACATCATTGACGTTCGGCGCCAGGTTGGCCGTTATATGAAACCTGTCCTGCGCGTCATACCACGGAAACAGGGACGAGATATGGAAGCTCGTCAGCGAATCCGAACCGTTGCCGAAGGCGACCGGCGGATCCAGGGTCGACGGAGAGTCCCAGGTGATGCCGCCGTCGGTGCTGTGGCTCTGGTAGGCGTCCTCGGGGATATCCGTTGAGATTTCCCATACCAGGGAGACCTTGCTCGACACCTTCGAGGAGGCCATGTTGTGGGTCGGGAAACCCGGGCTCGGAACTATCCCCGTCACCGGGGTCGAGAAGGTCGGCCAGTTACCGACCGCGATGTAGCTGTAGCTCAACCTGTACGGAGGCACCCAGGTCTCTCCGGTGATGGGGAAGATGTTGATCTGGCCGTCCTGGCCCACCGAAGTGCGCGGCCACTGGCATACGCCGAGCTCCGTCGAGTCGCAATACTCGAAAATGCCGGCGCCCGGGGCAAAGTCCCTGGCAACCGATGGCGTGATGTCGGAGCCGCCGCCGACGGCGACGTGGCATCCGACTATCGCGTTCCCGGTGGTCGGGTCGGCATCAAGGTTACCGTAGCCCGCGCGTTTGCCGAACACGTTCACACCCGACTGCATGTGGTCCGGGTCGAGCCAGTTCCAGGCACGTGCCGAGAAGTCGTAGAAGTTGTACCGCATGTTGCGGTCAGGGAAGTCCGTGCCGGTGGTCGCCGTCGAGAACATCCACACTGCGTGTACTCCATACTCCGGCGAGTTCGCAATCATTCTCATTCGGGGACCGTTGGCCATCCAGTCATAGGTCGTGCCGCCGATGGTATCGAGGCTGCCGATCAGGGCTTTCGGCGGGATATTCGGTTGTCCATGGTCTGCCGGCGCTGGCGCCGGTAGTGGGGCCATGTTCATTGTGCCGTTCTCCGGTGCGAGCGCCGTGACCGGCTGTGTCGTGCCTGCCGCCAGCGCCAGAATCGGCACCAGCAAGACAAGGCCCAGTACATTCCGCATCAGACTCCTCCTTGGTTATGGTTTGTCAGCACTACCGTCGGCCCATTGCCTGACGGTTGCTGCGCTCGTTCTTTCGTCTCGTTAGCCTCACCCTAGTGCAGCGTGAAGCGGAACGGGATGGAGACCCAGACCCGCACCGCCTTGTCCCGCTGCCTCGCAGGGGAGAATGTCGACCTCATCGCCGCAGCGATCGCGGCCTGGTCCAGCGACGCGTTGCCGGAAGACTTGAGGATACGCGCATCGGCG
>CAYOCZ010000263.1:0-5072 GCA_964402475.1 uncultured bacterium
CTTCGTCCTTGGATTAACCAAGCGCGGCGCGGCCAAGCTTGGCACATGATAGTGGTGCAGTAGATTGGAGTCAAAGATTTTGCCCCTCCCCCGGCATTTGACAACCCGCGCCTCATCGCCTAGCATCGTATAGGAACTGACGACTGCGATTCAAGGACGAGCCGTGTATGGGCCTGCCCGCTACGAGAGAGTCCTCGCTCTGTCTCCACCGACCTTGGCACCGTCTCTCGATTGCGGGCTCTTGAGCCCGCGAACCCGGCTCTTGTGTAGACGGTGTGAGTCGCGGACCAACTACCGGTTCCACGTATGGAGGTGAATATGCTGCCGATACGGAAAGTCCTGGGTTCGACCGACTTCAGCATAGCCGGGCATCCGGCGGTACTGGCGGCAGGTGAGCTGGCCGGACACTTCGGAGCCGAACTCGTCCTCCTGCACGTAGTACAGCCGGCACCGACCACGCCGCTCGTCCCACCCGAGCGCATGGTTGTGCTGCCCAGCGGGTCCGAAACCGAGAAGTACGAGCGGGACGAGGAGAATCGAAGCCTGGAGGAACTGAACCGACTGGTCGTCGAGAGACTGCCCAAGGGACTCTCGTGCCGGACCCTTGTCAGAGTCGGCTCGGCTGCGGAAGAGATAGTGCGACTGTCCGAGTCAGAGGAAGTCGACCTCATCGTTATCGCGACCCATGGCCGGACCGGTTGGCGCCACCTGGCTTTCGGCTCGGTTGCCGAGAAGGTAGTCCGAACGGCTACCCGCCCAGTGCTCGTCGTGCAGTCACCCAGTCAGGTACCGCAGGACTCCAAACAGTAATCTGTGACCGGCTACCGGCCCGATGTAGTGCGGTTTGACAACCCCGGGTAGCTCGCGCTATCCTAAGGGTGATGCGACTTATCCCTCGCTTCCGCATTGTCCGAACCGACCGGAAGACTCCCGGCTGGCTCGAGGCATTCCACTGGACAACGACCGGATTGGTATTCGCCGCGTTCGCGGTCGTGGTCCTGGTCTGGGGCTACCGCATCGAGCTCTTCGGAACCCTCCGCTGGCTGATGAACGCGCTCAACGCGGTCGTCATCCTCGTCACGCTGGTAGACGTCGTGCTGGGCTTTGCGTCTGCGCCGGCGTTCGGGGCATACGTGCGGCGCCGGTGGCTGGACCTCGCCCTGCTCCTCCCGATAGCCGTGGCCATGGTCACCGGCCATTCCGCTCTCCTCCTCATCGCCCTGCGCCAGTTCCTGGTACTGACCCAGGCCTTCTACCATTCGAGCCGGTTCGCCGGTGTCATCGGCGAAATCCGGCGCCGTCCGATCCAGTTGCTGGCGCTCAGCTTCGTGCTCATGATTTCACTTGGAACCGTCCTGCTGACCCTGCCCGCCGCGACCGCCGACGGCCGGGGCGCGCCGGTGATCGACGCGCTCTTCACTTCGACCTCGGCGGTCTGCGTCACCGGCCTTATAGTCCGCGACACCCAGTTCTACTTCTCGCGGTTCGGCCAGTGGATAATCCTCGCCCTCGTCCAGCTCGGCGGCCTGGGCATCATGACCTTCTCGGCCAGCGTCATCGCCCTGCTCGGCGGCAAGCTCGGTATGTACGGCCGCCAGACGATGGGCGAGGTGGTCGAGGATTCGCGCGACATCGACATCGCCCAGAGCCTCCGCTATATCCTGCTGTTCACCCTGCTCGCCGAGGCGTTCGGCTTCGTGGTCCTCTTCTTCCACTGGCTGGGTCGGGCCGCGCGCCCGTTCGACGCGCTCTTCAACGCGCTCTTCCACTCAGTCTCCGCCTTCTGCAACGCCGGGTTCTCCGTGTTCTCAACCAACCTCGCCGCCTTCCGCACGGACGTCGTCGTCAACCTGACCGTCATCGGCCTCGTCATCCTCGGCGGCCTCGGGTTCAGCGTGGTCCACGAGGTATTCAACCGCCGCAACCTGCGGACCTGGCTTTCGCGACTCGCCCGGCGCCCCGCGCTCGAGCCGGCGCCGCGGCTCTCGGTCCACGCCGTTCTTGTCCTCCGCACCAGCGCGCTGCTGCTGCTCGCCGGTGCGGTCTTCTTCTTCTTCTTTGAGTACGACAACGCGCTCGGCCAACTGCCCCTTGGCGGCAAGCTGCTCGCCGCGCTCTTCCAGTCGGTCACGCCGCGCACCGCCGGGTTCACCACCGTCCCGGTCGACAGCCTGAAACCGATAACCATGTTCATCATCACCATTCTGATGTTCATCGGCGCCTCGCCCGGTGGCACCGGCGGCGGCATCAAGACCAGCACGGTCGCCGTCCTCTTCCTGACCCTGCGCAACCTCGTCGCCTCCCGCTCCGAGGTCGAAGTCCGAAACCGCTCCATCCCCCGCGACACGGTCTACCGGGCCACGGCCATCTTCATCGGCGCCGGTGCGATCCTCGCGATTGTCTTCGCCGTGCTGCTCGTCTCCGAGCAGCTCCCGTTTCTCAAACTGCTCTTCGAGGCGGTCTCGGCCTTCGGCACGGTCGGGCTTTCGACCGGCGTCACACCGCTCTTGAGCATCCCCGGCAAGCTCAGTATCATTCTGCTGATGTACGTTGGGCGGCTCGGCCCGCTGACCCTCGCCCTCGCGATGCGCGGGCGTCTCTCCCGGCTGCCGGTGCGGTACCCGCAGGCACGTGTCATCGTCGGTTAAAGGAGGAAACAGATGAAGCAGTTCGCAGTTATCGGCCTCGGCACCTTCGGCCAGCGCGTGGCCCGTACCCTGATGCAGAATGGTTCGGAAGTGGTCGCGATCGACAAGGACGCGGCCAAGGTCGAGGCGGTCAAGGACGACGTCACGCGCGCGCTCTGCATCGACGCCACCGTCGAAGATACCCTCGCCCACTCGGGAGTGCTCGACCTCGACGCGGTTGTCGTAGCGATGGGCGAGCACATGGAGCAGTCGATTCTCACTACTGCGTTGCTCAAGCGCCTCGGCGCCGGCTACATCATCGCCCGCGCCGCCTCCGAACTCTACGCACAGATTCTCCGCGACGTCGGCGCCGACCGCACCGTGCTCATCGAGGAACAGATGGCCGACCAGGTCGCCAAGACCATGGTCGCCCCGGACATCATCGACCAGCTCCAGCTCTCGACCGGCCACTCGCTCGTCGAGATGAAACCCCTGCGCGACATGGTTGGGAAGAAACTGGGCGAGCTCGACATCCGACGCAAATACCAGGTCAACATCATCGCCATCAAGAAGCGCATCCCGGTCATCAACGAGGACGGCGAATCGGCCTTTGACGAGAAGACCAACGACGTGCCCGGGCCCGACGACCGGATTGAGACCGGGGACGTGCTCGTGGTCGTCGGCGCAGCCGCGGAACTCGAGCGGTTCGCCCAGGGCAAGTAGGAACATTGGCCAGACGGCGCTCAGCGGTGCGGCGGGGCCCGGGTCGAATCCAGACCCGGATCGCCCTGAGCATGCTCCTCTCCTCGGCCCTGGTCGCCCCGGTCATCGTCCTCTCGCTCTTCTACATCGGCCAGATGAACCACGTCCTCGGCCGCGTCATCAACGTCGATCTCGAACTGACCCGGCTCGGTGACCGCATCACCCTCACCTTTCTCGATGCCCGGCGCGACGAGAAGAACTTCCTGCTCTACCGTGATACCGTCTACCTCGCGAACGCGCGCACGGGCGCCGACCGGGTCCTGGCCCTCTGCTCCGAGGGACGGGCGCTCGACCGCGCGGTCGCGCCGGAGTTCGATTCCATTGCCGGCGACATCGCCGTCTACCGCATGCAGCTCGACACGATGGCGGCCTTGCTCGACACCGGGGCCAGCACCTACCCGCAGGGCCTGGCCCGCCTGCGTGCCGAACACCAGCGCCTGTTCGAGCTGGCCGCGGCGACCGCCGACACCATCCGCCGTGACTCGGTCCTCGCCGCTGCCGACCGACTCGCCACTCGCGCCGACGTCCCGGTCCGCGGACTGCTCGGCCGCCTGCTCAACGAACAGGTCCGGGCAACCGAAGAGCGGCTCAGCGCCCACGCCGGCGCCATCGGCGAATACGCCGCCGCCCGCGCCCGCGAATGCCAGCTCCGGGCGCAACGACTCTCGACCTGGGGCCAGCGCAACATCGCCACTGCGCTCGTGCTCGTCATCGTCGGGCTCCTCTGGATCATCATCAGCCTGCCGCGGCGCCTGGTTCTCCCGCTGAAGCGCATCTCCAACGCGCTCGGCCGGGCCGAAAGGGGCGAGCTCGATGTCCACGTCACCGTTCATGGTCGGGACGAACTCGACCAGCTTGCCCGTCAGTTCAATCGTGTTTTCGCCCGGATCCGCGAAGCCGACGGCCGCAAGACCAACCATATTCAGCTCGTTGAGCACCGTTTCAAGCTGCTCGCCGCCGACATCGCCGAAGGCGTGCTCGTCTTCGACCATACCCCCAACCTCGTTTTCGCCAACTCGGCCATGGAACCCCTGCTCGGCCGACCGATTTCCGAGTCCCGCGGCCACGCGTTGAGCGAATTCCCCAACCTTCAGTTCCTGCGTGATCCCGTCGAAGACACGCTCTCCGGTGCCGGCGGCCACCAGGAATGCGGCATCCTGCCCGGCCTGCCCTCTTCCGCGGTCTGTATCGAAGCCCTGCGCGACAACACCGGCTCAGTCGTCGCTGCCCTCGTGGTCATCACCAACCCTCAGGCGCCGGAACCAGCGCAACCGGAACTCCCCGACGCGCCGGCCTAGCCCGGCCGTTCAACCCACGCCATCGTCTCCGGCGGCTGACGCCGACCTGAACAAACTCGCATCGTAGCCGGCCGCGGACCGCAATGCGGAAGGCCGCACCCTCTCGGGCACGGCCCCTCCGAACGATCGCCGTCCGCTACTTCGCCACGGTCCAATGGCGGATCCATAGAATCTCCATCTCGTGCCCGGTCCCGCAACTTGCAGAGCGGGCGGGATTCGGCAGCAGAGCCCCGCCCGCTTTGCAGACCAAGCCATCGTCACGGCGCAATCGGCGCGGCGATGTTGAAGACATCGGTGCGGATGGCCTGCAGCACGACCTCGGTCATGCCACGTTGAGCCTGCGCTCGCACAGCCGCCTGCCCAGTTCCCTGTCGCAGTCGTCCCG
>CAYOCZ010000264.1:0-3345 GCA_964402475.1 uncultured bacterium
GCACGCAACCGCCGAGAGCAGCACCGCCGCCGCTATGCGTCTACCCTTCATCCTTGCCTCCTTGAGCGTGATCTTACGCTCTGTTGTCCTGGAGGCGTGCATGACGCGCCGGCTAGCCGGCTGACGCACGCAGCGCGGCCACGGCTTGTACGGCCCTAATGTTCGACGTAACGACTCGGCTAGGCGGCCACCGACACGAACCGAACTCATGCAGCGCCTCCGACTTAAACCGGACATGAACGAATTGGCGCCGATTGCGGGTGCACGGCATCCCTTGTTGAGCCGTGCCCGGCGTCGATGCCTCATTCTGCCATTTACTCCCCACGCTGTCAAGAGAAACCTGGTCTCCCTAGTCCCGACATTGGGACTTGATTTGCGGTGGAAAGAAGAGGCCACTCTCCTTGTATCACCTGCGTCTAAACGGTATGCAACTACCTCACCCATCGGGTGAAGAAGGGAGCAGCCAGATGTTTAGACCTGTTGTGACACAGGAACGACTTGATTTCCAGCTTGCGCCGACTCGCGACACCATCACCGGTCGAGCCGGCCTGGCTTTGTTCCAGGAAGCCGCGCTGACGCTGGGCGTCAGGAAGAGCATCAAGGAGAATCTGCCGCCACCAGGCTCCGGCAATGGCTTCAAACCCCAGGAGTACGTGCTCCCTTTGGTCATGATGCTCTGCGGTGGTGGCCGGACGATGGAAGACATCCGGGAGATCGAGATGGACGAAGGGCTGAGACAACTCTGCGGCTTTACCCGGCTGCCCGGTGCCGACGCCATCGGTCAGTGGCTGAGGAAGCCCGAGCATCTTAAGGGAATCAAGCAGGTCAACCAGTTCCAGGAACGTCAGGTGATTGTCCGGAGCGACAAGAACGATTTCACCATGGACGTGGACGCAACGATGGTTGAGACCAAGAAGCAGTGCGCCGACATGACCTATCTGGGACACCGCGCTTTTCAGGCACTCCTGAGCTTCATTGCCGAACTGGACCTCTGTGTGGCATGCGAGTATCGGCAAGGATCGGTGCCGGCCGGCTCCGGCGTGAAGAAACAACTGCTGGCTACTCACCGGCTGCTGAAGTCCTGTGGTAAGCGGCTGGCGTACTTACGGAGCGACTCGGCCGGCTACACGGCGGATGTCATCAATACCTGCAACGACTTAGGCGTTACCTTCACCATCACGGCCGACCAGGAAACGGCGGTAGTAAAGATAATCAAGAGCCTCAACCGGCGGGGCGGATGGAAGCGGCTCTTTCGTCCGGACGGCAAGGCGAATCAGTTAGCAGGTAGCAGTTGGGAGGCAGGAGCCGCGTCTGTCTGCCGACTCCTAACTGCTAACTCCTAACTGCTAACTTTCATTTGCCGACAACTTCACACAACGCCTTCATGAACCGTTTGTTCTCGGCCGGCGTGCCGACTGAGACGCGGAGGGCGTTCGGTCTACGCGAGGCCCTCGACCGCGGACTGAGAAGACGCCGTCTGGGTGGAGCTATTGACCGTGGCCGGAGTTTTGGTATATTCCCCTCGCGTCCATGTCACTGCCTCAGATCATTGTTGCTGCCAACGACCACGCCGAGGCGGTCTTGGTTCCGGCCGGGGATTTTGTTTTCGGGATCGACCAGACCCGGGTTTCCGAGATTGTCGAGATGCTGAAGGAGCAAGATGACCCCGTCTTCAAGACCGAGAAGCCCAGAGAAATCGTCACGGTCCGGGACTGCTACATCGACCGCTACCTCGTCACCAACAGTCGGTATGCCGACTTCACGGCCGCCACCGGCAATCCGGCGCCGCTCTTCTGGAAGGACGCCCGCTGGAACAAGCCTGAGCACCCGGTCGTCGGGGTCTCATACCGCGATGCCGAAGCCTTTGCCCAGTGGGCGCGCAAACGGCTGCCCACCGAAGAGGAATGGGAGCGCGCGGCGCGCGGGACCGATGAGCGTCTCTGGCCCTGGGGTAATGAGTTCGACAAGCGGCGCTGCAACACCAGGGAATGGAACGCCGGCGGAACTACCGAAGTCGGGATGTTCCCGGACGGGGTCAGCCCGGTCGGGGCCCATGACATGGCGGGGAATGTGTGGCAGTTGACCTCCGGAAACTGGGAGGATATGGCGAAGGCAATACGGGGCGGTTCTTTCCAGAACGACGCGGCCTATTGCCGGACGACCTGCCGTTGGGGCGTGGACCCGGAGATGAAGGGCTCGGTCTGGCTCGGGTTCCGCTGCACCATGGACCTCGCCAAGGCCCGCATCTTCGGTAAGCCGATGCTCTAGCGACGCGCCTGGCTGCTAGCGGACAACCTCACACAACGCCTTCATGAACCGCTTGTTCTCGGCCGGCGTCCCGATCGACACCCGCAGGGCGTTGGGGAAATTGTACTCCTTGACGGTCCGGGCAATCACGCCGCGGTGCTGCAATTCCTCGAATATCTCCTGGGAGTCAACCGCGAAGTTGATAAACACGAAGTTGGCGAAGCTCTTGAGATAGAAGACCTTGTTCAGTTTCTTCAGTTCCCGATAGAAGAACTCTCTGCCTGCCTCGTTGGCCTTACGGCTGCGGACGACGTGACGCTTGTCGTCCAGCGCCGCGACCGCGGCGGCCTGGGCGCCGCGGCTGGTGTTGAACGGCAGCCGGACCTTGGCGAGGCAGCCGATGATTTCCGGCCGGGCAAAACCGTAGCCGATCCGCAGGCCGGCCAGGCCGTAGATTTTTGAGAAGGTGCGCAGGATAAGCACGTTCTTGTTCTGGTTGTAGTAGTCGAGCGCCTTGGGGTAGTCGCGGCTGGTGATGTACTCGGAGTAGGCCTCGTCGATGACGACGAGGACGTGATTGGGCACTTTGGCCATGAATTCGTTCAGGGCATCTTTGGTGACGATGGTTCCGAGCGGGTTGATCGGGTTGTCGAGGTAGACTATCTTCGTCCGCAGGGTGATGCCTGCCAGCATCTGTTCGAGGTCATGCGTGTATTCGAGCGTCGGCACTTCGACCAGCCGGGCGTTCATGATTCTGGCTCCGATTCGCGCCATCATGAAAGAGTGGTCGGACATCACGAGTTCGTCCCCCGGCTCGAGGTAGGCAAGGCAGGCGATCATGATAATCTCCGCCGAGCCGTTACCCAGGATGATCGAGTCCGGGTCGACTTTGTGGACCGCGCTAAGCTTCGCGCGCAACAGGTGGCCCGAGTCCTCCGGGTAGTAGTGCAACTCGGGCATGACCCGGCGGAGGGCCGAGAGGGCGCGCGGCGACGGTCCCAGCGGGTTCTCGTTCGACGCGAGCTTGATCACGGGCCCCTTGATGCCCAACTCGCGGACGACCTGCTCAATCGGCCTGCCCGGCTTGTAGGGCCGGAT
>CAYOCZ010000264.1:3445-5070 GCA_964402475.1 uncultured bacterium
GTCCAACGCCAGGAACAGGACTGCGGCGGCAAACGCTTTGTGGTCGGCCATCGCCCCGGCCATCCACGGCTGGGTGAAGAGCGCGACGAACGTCCACTCGCGCACGCCCAGCCCGCCGATGGACGGGATGTTAACGACAATGTTCAGTACCGGTATGAATATCAGGTAGTATGCCAGCGGCACCGACGCGCCCAGCGCCTGGGCGGTGTGGAACCAGGCAAAACTCAGGGCCGTCTGCACCCCGATGCCGGACATGAAGCTGAGCGCCAGCGCACCGGGGTGGCCGCGGAATTGCTTCACGGCGTCGTAGGCCCGGTCGAGCAGCCGGCCCGCGCCGAACACCCGCACCCGGCTGAAGACCTGTGCGGCCAGCCGGTGCGCGTGGTCGCTGAACAGCACCAAGGCCAGCAGCACCAGCACCGCCAGTACCCCGAGCAGCAACACGAACATCACGTCCCCGCGCATCGCAAGGGTCACTGCGCCGGCCGGATTCTTGCGCAGGACGAGTTGCTGGGCCCAGAGCCCGCGCGCCACGAACAGGCCGAGCGCGGTCACTGCCGCAAGGAACGTCAAACTGACGAACCCGATAAGCCGGTCCAAGAACGTGGCCGAGAACGCCTCGATGCCCTTGTCTTTGCGCGCGGTGTAGGCGATGCGCATCACGTCCCCGCCGATCGACGTCGGCAACATCTTGCAGAAGAACAGCCCGAGCGTGAACACCCGGGCGAGGTACCAGGTCGAGAACCGCAGCCCCCGCGCCCGGAGCAGCACCTGCCAGCGCCACGCCGAGATGAAGATGAACAGCACGTACCAGGCCGCGGCCAGCAGCAGCGACGGCGGGCGCAACTGACGCAACTCGTCCATCGCTGCGGGCAGCTTGCCGCGGAACAGAAACACCAGCAAAACCAGCAGCCCGAGCGAAACGACGATGCGGCCGATTGTCGGGAGTGCTGCCCGGCTCTTTCCCGCCACTACTCCTTCTTCTCCTGGCGGCGCAGCAGCAGCTCGACCCGCTCAATGCGGTCGGTCATCCCGGCCAGAGATTCACCCAGGAACCCGGCCGCGAAGAACACCAGACCCGCCACCACCAGCAGTATCACAAGGTAGAGCATCGGTCTGAACCCGTGACCGGCCAGCCGCAGGATAACGGCAACCAGCCCCACGAGGAAACCGAGCGAAAGCGCGCCCATGCCGAGCACGCCGAAGTAAAGCAAAGGCTTGCGCATGAAAGTGAGTTGGAACGCGACCGCGACCAGGTCGAAGAAACCGACGAGGATCCGCGCTCGGCCCGAGTACTTGGCAAGCCCGAATTTCCGGGGCCGGAGCTCGACCGGGATTTCGGTTACCCGGAAGCCGCGAGCCGCCGCCAGCGGCACGATGTAGCGGTGCCAGTCTTTGCGCAGGCTCACGCCTTCGAGCACCTCGCGGCGGAAGGTCTTGAGCGCGTTGATGTCGTGCACCTTGATGCCGAACATCATCCTCGCCAACCCGTTGTAGATTGAAGACACCATCTGCTTCTCGTACCTGCCCTGCTTGCGGCCGGTGACAAGGTCCCAGCCCTCGCGCAGCTTCTCCACCTGGGCGACCACGTCCTCGGGCCGGAACTGAAGGTCGGCATCGAATAT
>CAYOCZ010000265.1:0-5057 GCA_964402475.1 uncultured bacterium
AATGCGAGTCTGCTGAATCGGGCACTGGACGTGCTCGCCGAGACCGGCGGGCTACCCGATGCACGGGAGCTGGCGATGAGGCCCGGGCCGTGGCGAATCGGGGCGCGGGGCATGGACGCCATTTTCTTGATACAGCTCGGGAGGAAGAGGGGGCGGCCGCGCGCGAACGAGGACCCGATTCAGGCAAGACTGGTCCGCACATTGTTCGTTGCCCAGAAGCGCGTCAACACCCAGCCGGGAGTCCTGCGGGCGAGCATCCCGAAGCTGCGGGAGCTCGCGGCCAGGGTCCCCGGCAGCCAGCCGCTCATAGTCACGCCGTTCATCGGTCCGGGCGGCAAGACGCTCTGCCGGCGCGAGGGCGTGAGCTACGTGGATGCCACTGGCAACGTCGGTTTGTTCCTGGACGGCGGATTCATCATCAAGGATGGCCGAGTGGACTCGACGCGCGAGCGGCGGGAGCTCCGGTCGCTCTTTGCGCCCAGGGCTACAAGGGTCATCAGGATTCTCTTGGAGAACAAGAGCCGGTCCTGGTTATTCCAGGAACTCGCCGACGCCGCGAGCGTAAGCCTGGGCCAGGCGTACAAGGTGGTGCAGAAACTCACTGCGGAGGAGTTCGTCGGGAAGACAGAACGAGGAATCAAGCTTGCGAACCCGGCCGGGCTTCTGGACCGCTGGGCTTCGGCCTATGTTGTCACTCGTGACAATGCGGTCGAAAGCTACTACTCGGATGAGGCATCGTACCGCAGGCTGATGGAGAAGCTGGCAGAGAGTGCAGGCAGGGTGAAGTCGCGCTACGCTTTTACCCTGTTCGCCGGCGCGAGCCTTGTGGCACCGTTTGTGCGCACGCCGCAGGTGCATCTATACCTGCTCGAAGACGGGGCCGGGTTTGCCGAGGCTGCGGGGCTGAAGCCGGTGACATCCGGCGGCAACGTTCATCTGATACGGCCGTATGATGAAGGGGTTCTGAATCCTCTGCAGACCATCGAGGGCCTGAACGTCGTGGGCAACGTCCAGCTTTACCTTGACCTTGTGAACTACCCGGCCCGAGGTAAGGAGCAGGCCGAGGAGGTTAGGAGGAAGGTCATTGGCTATTAGTTTTCGGTTGTTAGCTACTAGTTGTTGGTTGTTGGCTGCCGGATGACGGTAGATTTCAGACGGTACGACGAACGAACGGTTGAGGCGTCGCGGAGTGTGCTGGTGGAGGTCTTCTCTCTGCTTCAGCGGGAAGGACCGAACTGCGTGTTGGTAGGTGGGTGGGCGCCGTTCCTGCTGGTCGAGCGGCACAAGCCGAGGGACGCAGAGTTCAGCCACATCGGGTCAGTGGATATCGACATCGCCCTTGACTGCGCGGGAATGCCCGGAATCGATGAGGTGTATGCCGGGATCAGAGAGCGTCTGGAACGGGTCGGGTACCATACTAGACTGGCGAGGGATGGCCAACCGCTGCCATTCAGCCTGGAACGCGAGATGCGACGTCTGAGCATCCACGTTGACTTCCTCGCGCCGGACTCGGACGGGACTAAGCACCGGCACCGGCGGGTGCAGGACGTCATGGCGTTCAAGACCCCGGGCTGCGAGGTAGCGTTCCAGAACAACGAGGCCTTTGAGGTCGAGGCGGTAATGCCCAGTCAGGCAAGGCACAAGGTCAGCATTCCGGTTGCCGGGCCGGCTGCAGTACTGTGTATGAAGGCGCTGGCGTTCTCGGATGACCCGAGTCGAATCAAAGATGCGTACGACATCTGTTCGATCCTGCGGTACTACAAGGCGGGACCGGCCAGTGTCGCGGCCGAGGCCAGACCATTCCTGGCTCTCGATGTGCTGCAAGAAGCTCTTGGCAAGCTGGCCGCGTCGTTCCAGGCGATGGATGCGGTCGGTCCGGTCGGGCTCGCGAACTTCCTCTTGCCCGAGCAGGCCGGTTCTCCAGACTGGGACTTGGAGCGCAGAAACGGCTTCGAGGCAGTCCAGCGCTTCCTCGGGGAGCTCAAGTGATTCAGCAACTGGTCCTGAACGGCATCATCGCGGGAGCCATCTATGCACTCGTGGCGCTCGGGTTCAGTGTCGTCTATCGGACGGTCAGGTTCTTCCATTTCGCGCACGGAGTTGTCTATGCGGTGGGCGCCTACGCGGCGTACGCAGCCGGGCAGTTGTTCGGAACTAGTGGTTGGCTGCTAGGTGGAGCCGGATGGTTGTTGGCAATTGGGGTGGCTGGCGTCCTGGGGGTCGGGATAGACAGGTTTGTGTATCGGCCGCTGAGGGGGCGGAAAGCGCCGGCCCTGATTCTGCTCATCGCTTCGTTCGGGGTGTTCATTCTCCTTCAGAACCTGCTGCAGCTCGTCTTTGGTGCGCAGATTCTGACGATGCGGACCGGGCCGGTGAGGGAAGGACATCATGTACTGGGGGCCGTGATAACCGACGTACAGATAGTGATAATAGTTGCTGGTTGTTTGGTGTTAGCAGGGCTAGTCGCTCTAGAGAGGTGGACGAGGCTGGGTAAGGCGATGAGGGCCGTCGCGGACGACAGCCTTGCGACGAGCGTAGTCGGCATCAACCCGGAACGCATTATCCTCTGGGCATTCGTCATCGGGTCCGCTCTGGCTGGCCTGGCCGGTATCCTGATTTCCTACGAGACCAACATCGAGCCGACCATGGGTTTCAACGCTCTGCTGAAGGGCCTCATCGCGTCTATCATTGGCGGCATCGGCTCGACTCCGGGCGCGGCCCTGGGCGGCTTGCTGCTGGGTCTCGCCGAGAACCTCGGCATCTGGAAGCTCCCCGCGATGTGGAAGGACACGATTGCGTTTGCTCTGCTAATCGTGTTCCTGTTGTTACGTCCGCAGGGCATACTCGGCCGTAAGCCGGAGCGCGTGTGATGCGGCGGGTTGTTGGATGTTGGTTGTTAGAGTCTAGATGAGCGAGCAGCAGTGCTACAGGTTTGAGAAGCTGGTTGTGTGGCAGAAAGCTATGGACTTCAGTCAGAGGGTCTATGATGCTACACGCGACTTCCCGCGGGACGAAGTCTACGGTTTGACGTCCCAGTTCCGCCGGGCCGCAACTTCGATTCCGCTGAATATCGCCGAAGGCTCTGCCTGCAAGACCCGGAAGGAATTCGTCCAGTTCCTGCATATTGCCCTACGGTCATTGTACGAAGTCGTGACGGTGATCAAGCTCTCCAGCCGGCTTGGCTATCTGACGAAATCAGACTCGGCTGCCTTGGAGCGAGACGTAGCCGAAGTCGGTCGGCTGCTTCAGGGGTTGATCAATTCGCTTTCCGGTAGGACTGGCCCGTCCAACAACCAACAACCAAAGTCGCAGGCGTAGTATGGAGTATATCCTTCACGTATTGGTTATCGCAGGGATATACGTAATACTCGCTGAATCGCTCAACCTGGTCGTCGGGTTTGCCGGGATTCCCGCCATGGGGCACGCGGCGTTCTCGTGCATCGGAGCGTACACCTCGAGCCTGCTAGCCTTGAGGTTCGGCGTCTCACCGTTCGTCGGTATGCTAGTAGGTGCGGTTGCTGGTGGCATCCTTGGCCTGATTGTGGCCTATCCTGCTCTTCGACTCAAGGGGGACTACCTCGCGCTGGCCACCTTCGGCGCAGGCGTCATAGTATACAACGTGGCCAAGAACTGGATGGGTTTGACGCGCGGGCCGATGGGCTTGCCGGGCATTCCCTCATTTCGGCTTGGCGGCTTCGAGATCGATAGTCCATGGTCCTATCTGATTCTGGTAGCCGTGATGGCTGCTCTGGTTGTTTGGGCATGCCGAAACATTACACGCTCGACCTTTGGCCGAAACCTGACATCGGTGCGAGAGGACGAGACTGCAGCCATCGCGCTCGGCAAGAATACGGCGCGGCTGAAGCTGATTGCCTTCGTCGCTGGAGCCTTCTTCGCCGGCATTGCCGGCAGCCTGTACGCGCACTACATCACGTTCATTGACCCGTCGAGCTTCACGATGATGGAGTCCATCACCATCCTGTTGATGGTCATCTTCGGCGGGATGGGGAGTATCCCAGGAGCAGTTGTTGGTGCTTTGTTGTTAGTTGTTATGCCGGAGGCGCTGCGCTTCGTCGGCCTGCCCAGTTCGGTCGCGGCACCGCTGCGGCAGATGATGTACGGCCTGCTCTTGGTGCTCTTGATGCTCGGGCGGCCGCAGGGGATTTTGGGAAAGTACAGGTTCAGGTGAGGACGCAGTTGTTAGTAATTAGTTGTTGGCGGTCGGAGAGGCCGAGGGTCCAGACCAATGGCTAGCAACCAACAGCCGACAACTCTGCTGCAGGTGCAGCAGTTGTCCAAGTCCTTCGACGGAGTGCACGCGGCCGATGGTCTGACCTTTGACGTCCGCCCGGGTGTGATAACCGGCCTTATCGGTCCGAACGGCAGCGGCAAAACAACGCTGTTCAACCTGCTGACCGGCGTCACACTACCGGACTCGGGCCGCATCGTGTTCAAGGGTCGGGACATCACGCGCGCGCCTGCCCACACGGTCGCAGCGATGGGCATGGCCCGGACCTTCCAGAACATCCGGCTGTTCCCACAGATAAGCGTGCTGGACAACATGCTGCTGGGGACGCCGTACGAGCGGGGAGATGGGTTCTGGAGCGGGTTGCTGCAGACCGGCGCGATGAAGTCGGAGGAGAAGCGCAATACAGCCAAGGCGATGGCCCTGCTGGACAAGGTCGGAATGGCCGACAAAGCCGGGGAGTTGGCAATGAATCTATCGCACGGGCAGCGGCGGTTGGTCGAACTGGCCCGTGCGCTCGCGACCGACGCGGACCTGTTCCTGCTGGACGAACCGACTGCGGGCGTGTTCCCGGAGACGCGGCAGATTGTCATGGACATCATCCGCGAGTTGGACGCGCAGAACAAGGCCGTCTTGTTCATCGAGCACAACATGGACGTGGTGATGGGTATCTCGGAGCGCATCATCGTGCTCAATCACGGCCAGAAGATAGCGGACGGCAAGCCGCAGGACGTGGCTAACAACCCCAAGGTCGTGGAAGCCTATCTCGGCCGACGGAGACAACCAGTTGTTGGTGTCTAGTTGTTGGAGC
>CAYOCZ010000266.1:0-5053 GCA_964402475.1 uncultured bacterium
TCCGGGCGGTGCCTCGGTCGGAAGAACATCGGCGGACAGCTCGTAGCCGCGAGCTACGGGGAGGTGGTGTCGATTGCGGTCGACCCGATTGAGAAGAAGCCGTTCTATCACTTCCTGCCGGGAAGCGACATCCTGTCGGTCGCAACCTACGGGTGCAATCTCCGCTGTCCGTTCTGCCAGAACGCGGAAATCTCCCAGCAGGTAACGCCGTCGCGGCACGTCGAGCCGGACGAGACCTTGGCACTGGCCAAGCGCCACGGCACGCCGTCTGTCGCCTACACCTACAATGAGCCGTGTATCTGGTTTGAGTACCTGATGGACGCGGGGAAGTTGATGCAGGGGGCAGGAATCCGGAACGTGCTCGTGACCAACGGCATGCTCAATCCCGAGCCGCTGGCAGAGTTGCTGCCGCTAGTCGCGGCGATGAACATCGACCTGAAGTCCATCCGGCCGGAGTTCTACCGTGAGTACGTTCGGGGCGACCTCGATACTGTGCTCAACACCATCCGGACTGCGGCCAAGACCTGCCACGTGGAGTTGACTAACCTGTTGATACCCGGGCGGAACGATTCGCCTGCGGAAATCGCCGAACTCGTGGACTTCGTCGCGAGCCTCGGGCGCGAGACCGTGCTGCACTTCTCGCGGTACTTCCCGCGGCACGAAGAGACCGAGCCGCCGACCCCGACTGAGAAGCTGGTGGAAGCGGCGGCAATCGCCCGGAAGAAGCTCGACTACGTGTACCTCGGCAACGTCGGCCTTGGGGACAGTCCCCATGCGGGGACAGTCCCCGACCGGGATACGTTCTGCCCGAAGTGCAGGAACCGGTTGGTCGAACGGAGCGGCTACGCCGGGCGCATCGTCGGCATCAAGGGCGGGCAGTGCGCCAACTGCGGTCGGCCCGCGGACTTCGTGCTAGCGTGAGTTCCAAGTCACCAGTTCCCAATGGCTAAGCAATGAGGAATCCGGCTTTGGGGACAGTCCCCGTCCGACATGTACTTGATTGATACAGCACAGCCGGTATCATTCGAGCCATGGCGATGACCCCGCGACCCCTGCATGTCGGCGGACGGTCAATCGGGCTTCTGGTGCTGGCGGTCGTCGTCGCCGGAATAGTCGGCAGCGTTGTTTCGTACTTCATGGCCGGGGTCTTTCCGCACGGGCCGGTGCGGGATTTCTTCTTCAAGTCGCTCGCCATCGGCATCCCGACTTTCACGTTGAACCTGGGGTTCCTTACCCTGACCTTCGGGTTGTCATTCGCGGTGACGACGGTCGCAGTACTGCTCGTAGTTCTCGCGATATACTTGTGGTACAAGTTCTAGCAGACGGGGAGGAGTGAGGAGGGAGGAGTGAGCAGCTAGGACTTCGGGACAATGAAACCGGGGCGGGCAATTTGCCCGCCCCGGTCTTCTGTTGCCAGCGGCTAGCGCTGGATGATGAGCTTCTGAGTCAGGCGGGTATCGCCGCTTTCGAGCTTGAGGAAGTAGATCCCCGCCGGCGTTTGCTTGCCGTTCGCCGCCAGCCCGCTCCAGTGCGCTACATACTGGCCGCGCGACCGAGTGGCATCCCACAGCCTCCTGACGACCTTGCCCGTCGCGTCGTAGACGCGGAGGCGAGTCGGCGCGGTACCGGTTATGTTGTAGCTGATGTTCAGGCCGCGACGGGTCGGGTTCGGGTAAGCCGTGAGCCAGGGCTTCGACAGGTCGAGTCCGTTGACCTCAGCCATCACGCCTTCGCGGTCCGGCTGGGATTCGGTGATTAGCGGGAAGGTGTCGGCGCCCGGACCGTACTCCCAGAACTCATAGCAATTCGAACCCTTCAGGCAGAAGATGGTCGCGCCGGCCGACGCCAGTGCCGAGCCGCGCTTGACCTTGACCCGGCGGCCGCTGGCCGCCCGCGGTATGTCGGTGCTCTGCTTCCAGGAGTCAGCTGCGAAGTTGTAGTGCCAGAACTGCTGGGTGTTGCCGCCCTTGAGTGCGTACAGCTGGTCGCCGTTGGCGACGAGTGCACCACCTCTCTTGACGCGGCGGTAGCCCATCCCGTAGAAGGAGTTCATGTCAAGGGTCTCGGGCCACGCGTTCATGATGTGAGAGAAGCCGTAGGCCTCGACAGTGTTTGAGCCTTTGAGCACGTAGACTATGCCGTTGAGATAGGCGAGGTCGGAGCCGTATTTGCACTTCTTGTGGTACGGCCCGGCCGGTATGTCGAGAGGTATGTACTGGTAGTACGGTTTGCCCTGCCACTCGGTGTAGACCGAGTCGTGCGGGTAGAACCAGGAATCGGAGGCGATGTCGTACCGCCAGAAGTAGTTCGAGGCGTGGCCCGGTATGCCGTAGACCGAGCCCTGTGTGCCGGCCTCGGCCACGTACTCGATGGCTGCGCCTCTCCTCGGCGACCTGTATCCCCGGTTACTATAGGGCCAGTCCCTGTAGGTCACGATCATGCCCCGCCGGTCGACCCAGGTGTCGTTGGCGATGTCGTAGTAGTAGAAGTCGGGCCTGCCGCTGCCTTTGATTGCCCAGATGCGGCCCGGACCCGCTGGTGTCGGGTAGTTCGGGTCGAAGGTGAAATCGACGCCATCGCGCGGCTTCCTGCCTGACGGGCCGGTCGGCATCGGCGCGAGCGTATCCCAGGAATCGGTGGCGACGTCGTACGTCCAGAGCTCGGTGGTTCCGCTGCCTTTCATCGCGTAGAGCTTGTTCGTGGTCGGGGCGTAACACAGGGCTGCGTTCTTGACCTTACGCCTCTTCCACGTCGGCGGGATGTCGGCCCTACGGGCCCAGGTGGTGACGTATACGGTTTTCGTGACGACGTCGTTGGACGGGTCTTCGTCTCCGGCCATGTTGACCGAACAGGATGCCGTGTAGGTTCCCAGCTGCGCGTTCCACGGATTGAAGTTGACCACCATGCTGTCGCCGGCAGGCAATCCGAACACCCACTGTGAATCGACGTAGGTGCCGATGGTCATGAAGCAATGAGTGGAATTGAAGACCGTGCCGTTGTTCTTGATCCAGGCCTGGGGCGTAATCGTGCCCGGGAACTCGTAGCTGTTCGGCCTGATGATGGCGCGCGCGGCTATGTCACGCACCTCCGGGAAGAACCTGATGGCCCGGCCCGAGCTCAGCCGGTTCGCCAGGCCATTGACCCCGCCTGACAGCGGCGGCACAGAGTACAGGTAGCAGAGGCCGTCGGTGCCGACTTCGTTCTCGAGCCCGATCGTGGAGTTTCTCGCGTTGTCGTAGTTCAGGTCGCCGGTCTCGACGTCCTTGTACTGGCAGATGATGGTCCCGTTTTCGTGGAAGATGAGCTCGAACGTGATGCCGTTTGACGTATCGGCGCCGACCCGGTTGGCGTCCGCGTACACGACAACCATGTACCGGTCAGGGGCGAAGCCGAACCACTTGTACCAGAGCGAGCCGTGGCCGAAACCCGCTCCCTCGGCGAGGTTGTCCCACCACGCGTAGACGCAGCGGTTGGGCACCAGGGTCGTCGGGATCAGGTCGGCCACCGTGTCGAGGTCGCCGCCCGGGTTCGTCTGACCGAGCGCGACCCAGCCGTTGGACGACACGGTCACGTAGTCGTAAGTGCTGTCGTAGTACGGGAAGTGCATCCCCGCATCGAACGGGATGGCCTGGTAGTTGTTGTCGCCGAGTTCGCCGATGTATCGCCAGCCGCCACCGGTTGTGTCTATCCAGGAGTAGGTCGGCCCGCCGATGGTGTCGGAGTCAATCCAGCCGTAGTGGAGCGGGCTTGAGCCGGTGTGAGCGCCTTTGGGCACCTCGAGCCCGAATCGCTTGTCGTTGTTCTGTGGGACCAAGTCCCCGCCTGCCAATGTCCAGACGAAGACCGAGCACTGCACCGGAAACCTTGGCGTCCAGGTGTTGAAAGTCACCATCGTGTCCTGACCCGGAGCGAGCGAGCCGAGCGTCTGGAAGTCTATGAACGCCCAGGTGGGGCCGAGGATTACGCACTCGACAGTGACCGGCGCCACCGTCGTGGTGCCGAAGTTCTGGATCCGCGCCTTTGGTGTTATCGGCGCGTTGAAGGGCCGTTGGACGAAGTTGTAGAGCGGCTGGTCAACGTACAGGGTGCGGAGGTCAACGAGCGCCGGGGTGACCGTCCCAGAATTCACTATCGCCCGGATCATGAAGTCGCCCGGCGTCGAGTCCGGCAGCATCACGCCGTTGCGATACCGCCAGTAGTTCGCGAGCGGGTTGCGCGCCGCGTCGCGTCCGAGAGCCGGGCATTCCGGCGGTTCACCGACCTGCAGGTAGAAAACATAGAACTCGCCGTTCGGCATCACCAGTTCCTCGCCGGTGCCCCCAACGAAAACCGAGTTCCAGGCGTTGGTGCCGGCGGCGGCGTACTGAACCGGGGTCTTGAAGTAGAGCTTGCCCGGCTGGCCGGCTCCATCGTCGAGGTATACGGCAAGCTGGTACCCGCAGTAGCTGGGATTGGCCGGCGCCTGGAGATAGACTTCCAGCGACTCAATGTAGACCGGGAACGTGCTTGCAGTGAATCTGGCACCCCAGCCGTTGTGGCCGACCGGCCAGGATTCGTACTGGGCCGCGGTGCCGTCGTCGTAGCTCAGTTCGCTCAGCAGGCTCGCATCAAAGAAGCGGGAGAGCGTGTCGTTGCTACGCACGAGGTCAGAGCCGTAGTCTGACCAGATCTTGATGAAATACTGACCCAGCGGCAAGGGGTAGGACGGCGCGAAGGTCACCTGCGCCTCGCTGTCCGGCATCAGGCTGGCAATCGTGCCGGTCCACTCGTTCAAACCGACCATCGCGTTGGTGTACAGGCTGCATACCACCGGTATGCTGACCAGGGTGCTGTCTCCCCGGTTGCGGAAGATAGCCGACGGCTGAAACGCCCCGGGTGGAACCCAGCGCGGAGGTGATACGATTGATTCGCACGCCGCGTCCCAGGCCGGACTCGTGTCGCCGACCACCGTGATGTCGTCGACCGACCACCAGTTGATGAAGCTGATGTCGCCGTCGTACACCCAGGCCAGTTGGACGTTGGCTTGTCCCCTGGCATGGTCCAGGCTCAGAGA
>CAYOCZ010000267.1:0-2431 GCA_964402475.1 uncultured bacterium
CCCTACCATACTACTGGTTGGTGTTACTGGAGTAAAGGAC
The DNA here is from genome assembly GCA_964402475.1 of uncultured bacterium. GTDB lineage: Bacteria > Hydrothermota > Tepidihabitantia > Tepidihabitantales > Tepidihabitantaceae > UBA2258. The sequence continues at coordinate 41 of CAYOCZ010000267.1, forward strand.
ATACCCCCATGGTGGCAAGTATCCGGTCTGGGTCACCTTTCTTGACTAGCATGGCCTTCCGTCTAGGATAGTTTGATGTTCCCGACAATCCTGAGAATCGGCAATCTGCACATCTACTCCTACGGAGTGATGTTGTTCATTTCGTTCCTGTGCGGCATCGCGGTCGTGGAGCACCGGGCCAAGAAGTTCGGCGTTGACCCGAAGAAGGTGACCGACCTCGCGCTCTGGGTCCTGCTCGCGGTCGTGGTCGGCTCGAGGCTCTTCTACGTCGCGTTCCACTGGCAGGAGTTCAACCACGACCTCATCGGCATCATCGCGTTCTGGCGCGGGGGTCTTGCGGGCCTGATGTTCTACGGCGGGTTCATCGGCGGCATCATTGCCGGCGTGTTGTTTGTCTGGCGCAACAAGCTGCCCGTGCGCAAGCTGATGGACGCGGTCGCGCCGGCGGTCGTGCTAGGCGAAGGTTTCACCCGCATCGGCTGCTTTCTCAACGGGTGCTGTTTCGGCGTGCCGACCCAGGGCGCCTGCGGCATGGTTTTCCCGCCCAATTCGCCGGCGGGCGCGACGTTCCTCGGCCAGCCGATTCATCCCACCCAGCTCTACTCCGCGGCCGCCGGGTTCCTGCTGTTCTTCCTCGCGCTCCGGCTCGAGAAGCGGAGGCTGAAGCCGGGCGTGCTGGCAGCGGTGCTGCTCATCATCTACTCGCTCTTCCGGTTCGGCATTGACTTCGTGCGCTACTACGAGAACAGCGCGAATCTGTGGGGCAACCAGATCGTTGCGCTCTGCCTGACCGCGGTCGGGATCGCCTTGCTCATCTTGTTCCTCCGCTGGCCATTCAAGTCGGCGCGGTCCGATGCCGGCGTTCGCAAGTAGCGTCCGCTTTCTCCTCAAGTCGCTCGCCGACTTCATCTACCCGCCGATATGCTACGGCTGCGACGCCGAGGTCGAGGAAGGGTTGGTCTGCGAGGGCTGCCGGCTTGCGCTCTTCACGCACGAACTCGCGGTCTGTCCGAGGTGCGGCCGACCCTGCACCAGGACCGCAGAGACCTGCGGCCAGTGCCGAACTCCGTTCCGCCTGAGCCGAGTGAGAGCGCTGGGGCTGTATGTCCCGCCTTTCGACAAGCTGGTTCAGGCCTTCAAGTACTCAGGCAAGACCAAGGTGGGCGAACTGCTCGGCCGGGCGCTGGCGGCGCTGGTCCAGCAGGACGAGGTGCTCTCAGCCGCGGACGAGGTCTGCCCGGTTCCGCTCCACCCGGCGCGCCAACGCGAGCGCGGGTTCAACCAGTCTCTGCTTCTGGCCGCGGCCATCTCGATGAGCACGCGCATTCCGCTGGTAGAGTGCCTGACGCGCACGAGGAACACGGCTACCCAGACGCGGAAGATGAATCCCGAGGCCCGGCTGAAGAACCTCGCCCACGCTTTCCGACTCAGACCCGATGTGGACGTCAGCGGGAAGAGAATACTGCTCGTGGACGACGTGATGACGACCGGCGCGACGCTGGACCAGGCGGCGCAGGAGTTGTTGAGAGGCGGTGCGGCTAGTGTGCTGGGAGCGGTGGTGGCGGCTGCCCACGCCGGAGGTTGGCCTCAGCGGCCCCTGTCCGACAGTGCGCCATGATTGCCGCGAGCGAGTCGCGAGTCTGCCTGAACTGCGGCAGAAACACCTGCCTGACCGGGCTGCGGCGCGGGGGATTGAGTCGGAGCGGGTTCACGGCCGACCCGAACTTCCGCACCTCGTAGTGCAGGTGCGGACCGGTTGAGAGCCCGGTCGAGCCGACGTAGCCGACGACCTGTCCCTGCCGGACCGGCGCGCCGGACCGGATTCCCTTCGCAAACCCCGACAAGTGGCCGTACCGGGTTTGATACCCCTCGGCGTGGCCGAGCACGACCAGCCGGCCGTAGCCGCCGGACCAGCCCGCGGAAATCACGCGGCCGTCGGCGACCGCCTCAGCCGGCGTGCCGCGCGGCGCCACGTAGTCAACACCCGAGTGCTGGCGTACCCGGCGCAGAATCGGATGGAAGCGGCGGCCGAAGAACGAGGACACGCGCGAGAACCGGAGTGGCGACTTCTGGAAGGTTTTGCGCAGGTTCTGGCCCTCGGCATTGTAGTAGTCGGTCGTGCCTTCCGGGTCGGTGAACCGGTACCCCGCGAACGAGCCGACCTGACCGGAGTAGGTCGCGGTCAGGATAGCACCGTAACCGATGCAGGTGGAGTCGCAATACCTCCGCTCGAAGAGTATCGCGAAGCTGTCGTTCGGCTGGACCTCGGAGAAGAAGTCGATTTCCCAGCCGAAGACGTCGGTGTAGTCCATGATGAGCTGGGGCTGCTCGCCCTGCGCCATCATCGTCTCGTAGAGCGAACTGGTTATCGTCCCTCTGACGAATGCCGTT
>CAYOCZ010000267.1:2531-5053 GCA_964402475.1 uncultured bacterium
CGCCATCATCGTCTCGTAGAGCGAACTGGTTATCGTCCCTCTGACGAATGCCGTTTCCATGCGGACATCCTTCAAGAGCATCGAGACGCGGACGGCGGCCGAGTCGAGGTCAATGCGATAGACGGTCTCGATGTTCCGCTGGTAGAGCAGGCGGTGCGGCGGGGACATGACCGATTCCGCCGAGGAATCGGATCGTGTCCCAAGCCGTCCGGCCATGTCCCTGAACACGAACAGGCTGTCACCCGGCAGCATCGCGCGGAAGTTGAAGCCCGCGGTGCGCAGGGCCGGGACGATGCGGCCGATGTCCCCGGTCGAGAACCCGGCACGGGACAGCACTGTCGCCATTATCTCGTTCGGTTTCACCACGTACGCAGAGGTGGCGTATTCCATCATCGCCGCTTGAGCTTGTGCCTGGGCTTGGGCCTTGAGCTTCGCCACGCGCGCACGGTGCGCGCGGGGAACGATCGCGGCCAGCAGGACCAGGGCGGCGATGAAGGTCAGGGTCACTCCGACCGCGACCCAGCGGCCGTAGCGGGGCGGTTCTTTGGGTTTGGGGGGAACCGGCCGGCCGAAGAAGGGCGGCAAAGGTCCGGGCTGATGCTGAGGCGTTACCGGGGTCTCGGGCACGGCATAGATCATACTCGCTCTCAGGCCCCGCGCAACTGCATACCGGTCACGCGCGTGGCCCGGGTACCGGGACTAGAATCGGACCGTCAGCAGACGCAGGTTGAAGTCGAAACCTGTCCCGTCCCGGCTGTAGTCTGGCCCGGCGTCGACCAGCACGGGGCCTCTGAACCGCTGCTGTCCGGCCCATCCGCCTTCTTCGATGTCCATCGCGTTGTACCCGATTGCTCCGACGATGCCGGCAGCCGCCGCAGGCAAGAGCCGCGCCAGCGGTTTGGCATCCAGTTGCTCACCGAATCCGGCAAGGACTCCGATGCCGAACACGGCGGCGGTTCCCAGGGTCGCGCCCAGGTACCCGATCCAGAACTCGTTCTGACGGCGGAGTATCATGCCGACGGCGTCGATGCCGACCAGGCACGTTGCCGGGTATAACACGCAAATGTCCATCACGCGGTTGCCGGTTCGGGCTTCAGACGAGAGGTTGCCCAGTGAATCCGGCTGCTCGTGCAGCCAGCGGGGCAGAACCAGGCCGCCGACCGCGCTCAGCGCTGCGCCGCAGGGAGCTTCGATTGCGACCGACTGCCAGCGGTGCGGCCGCCGTTCCCACATGTTTGACGTAGTGACTTCAGTGGTCGTAACGGTTGCTCCTGAAACTGAGGACAGCCACCATATGCCGAGATTGTACCCAACCACTGCGCCGGCGCTGCCAATAGCGGCCGGGACGAGTCGCCGCAGCACGGTGCTGCCGGTCCGGGTATATGCCAGCTCGCCCAGCGCGTCGCTCGCTGCGGCACCGATGCCGCCGACCGCCAAGCCGTACCACAAGACACCCTCATTCCCGGTGGCCAGCCCCACTGCATCGCACCCGGCAGCGCATCCAAACGGAGTGCTGACCGCGATTCGGACGACGCCATTCAGCGTCCCGATCGGGACGTCCAGGGCCGTGCGCGTGTATGGGATATGGATGCTGCCGACGTCATTGGCCAGGATGCCGGTACCGGTCCCGACGGCTGTGCCGGCACCCCACTCTAGGGCTACAACCCACCACTTCAGGGAAGCGCCGTCCTGGTCTCGTTCGTTTTCCAGCCCGAAGTCGACTTGGGCCCAGACGTGAGGCACCAGGAAAAGCAGGACAGGCAGCAGCCGCCGAAGGTCGTGCCTGACGACATGGGTTCTGGGGTGTGGTGTTCTGCTCTGCCCGCGACCGGACCCGGCGGGAGCGAGTTCCATTGCGGGGATTGTAGGCAGGGCGGATGGAATGTCAAATGCGCGGGTGGCGTTGAGTCCGAGGAGCCGTGAAACCGGCTTCGGCCGGGACGAGTCCGTAAAGGTGGTGCGGGCTGGGTCGTGATGTCGTGTCTTCTATTGACCTCCGCACAAGCATTGCATCGCTCTCCCTTCTGTTCCCTCCCCCTTGAGGGGGAGGGAAGGGTGAGGGAGACGCTGGTGGGCCGTTACTTGCGAGGGGCTTGAACCGAGCCGCAGTGTACGCCGGAACCTTCCTGGTTCCTCTCTAAGAAGCTCCACACGTTGGTCTCAAGGTTGCCTGTTGAGTATTCCGGGAAGGAACTCGGACGGGAATGTGGACTGGGACTCGGCAAGGACCTTGGGACGGAACCTGACTCGTTACTCGGCAAGGAACCGAACAAGGAGCCCTGGTCGTTGCTCGCGAGTTAGCTGAAGAAGTAGCGGTGGAAATAGCCGAACAAGTAGCCTTCGTCGTTCCCCGGGATATTCCTCGGGACGTGACTTCGGAGACCACGGGGATAGCTACGGGGGAGGCATGGGAGGGGTCGCAGCGAGGAGAGAGGATAGAGGATTGAGGATAGAGGATTTAAGACGAGGGGGTAGTGTCAATTCTTTTGTGTAACTTCTCACGTTCACTTACGCAGCCTTCC
>CAYOCZ010000268.1:0-1079 GCA_964402475.1 uncultured bacterium
GTAGTGGAGGATGCCATCGCTATGGTACACATACGAACTATCAAGCATGCCGCAACCGTGACTGTCACCAGAACCATCGAGCATACCCGCGCTGCGCACGATGTAATCGTTGCCTATGACACCAACGGCTTTGTAACTGCCATTGCAATAGACTCCACTGGCATACCACTCATATGCGTAGTCTAAGAGGATGCCAGCGCTATGGTACACATACGAACCATCAATGATGCCGTGACCGTAAGCTGTCCCCTCCCCGTCAACGCAGCCAACGAGACTACCAGTAAGCTCGTCATTCGCGCCGAAAATTACACCGTACTGGACCTGGCCTTCTTCCGGATAGCCCATGTTACTCCTCCTTCACCTCAGCAGGCAACGAAGCCAGTCGCGTTTCGATCGTGGTTGCCGTGGTTCGGAGTTCCTGCGCTATCGCAGTCATGCGCTGCTTCGTCGTCATCCGCATCCTCGTGAGGATCGGCTGAATACGCGCAAGCTCGGCGTCGGTCAGTTTGATCGTTGTGAGTGTCATTGCTCATATCTCCTTAGCTCGTCGAGAGCGTCTGATAGGCCAGAGCGTTCGCCGCGCCTGTGCCGATGCTGTTGATCGCCAGCTTCGCCGCGCCGCCAGTTAGCACCAGCGAGCCGCCGGGGGCGACGGCCGCATCGGCGGTGCCTGCCAGTGGAATACCCCGGCCAGCGACCGCCGCTGTTCCAACGGCGATGTCGATGCGGACGGCCGACAGGTTCGTGATGACGACCCGCTCCCGCGTGGCCGCAGCCGCCAGCACAACAGCACTCGCGTCGTCGCCCGCGTTCGCCGTGCCGATGGCGCCGGCGGCGATGTTCGTCCCCGCTTGCAGTTGGGCAGCATCGGCGAGCGTATCCTGTTTGGCGGCGGTCGCACCGTCGTAGATCTCGCCCGCCGAGTCTGTCAGGCGAACGCGGCCGTCGAGGGCCGGGTTTGCCTCTGTTGACGTCGTCATATCATTCTCCTCGTGAGGGAAGTAGTCGGTGGTCAGTTTTCACTACCGCGCCCCTCCCTGACGTCCGCTGTCGAGCAGCAGGTGGGTCGCGTACGTGTC
>CAYOCZ010000268.1:1179-3097 GCA_964402475.1 uncultured bacterium
ACCGCGCCCCTCCCTGACGTCCGCTGTCGAGCAGCAGGTGGGTCGCGTACGTGTCCGTCGTCAGGTCGGTTTCCATGGCCACCACGCGCGGGTACGTGGCGCCCCCCCCGGTTGCCAGGCTGTAGGCGATGCCGGCGATCGTCACCACGTGATCGCCGATCGCCACGCCTTCCTCTACCCACGCCCGCGGCAGATTCGCCTCGATTAACGACGCGTCAAGACGCGATTGATATGCCGTTGCGCGGTTGTCGAGAGCGGTTGATTGGTCGATCTCATCGGCGTCGGTCGCGCCGTGGAAGCGGCTGCCGGAGGCCACCGACCGCGACGCGCCCAGCCCGCCCACGTCGATGTACCGGGCCGTGCTGAACTTCGTCGCGCAATATCCGGCGCGGCGGGCGGGCTGGCTCGTCTGGCGGGTAGGAGAAGCGATGCTGCACGTGATCCGCATCTTCACGTTCGCCGCGTCCGTCCCCAGCATATAGAAAAGATTCTTCGCGCGGCTGTCGCCACCCTTGGGATAGATGTCGGCCAGGTTCCGCTGCGTGAGATACACGGCGATGCGATCGGGCAGGACGCGGTAGCCGCCCGCCAGGTGGTGCCAGTTCGTCCCGCCGTCGATGGTGTACTCGACCCACACCGCCCGGCTGCGGAGGCTGGCGGCTCCCATCTGTGTGAGCATCGGCATCGGGCGGTGGGCCATCACCGGCCAGGCGTTGGCGACGCCGGTCGCCAGGTCGCCCACGTCGGGGGTAGTTATGCTGTACGGGGCGGCGGCAAACTTGCCGTCCGTGCTGGCGTCCCACAGCCGCCCCACGTCAGCGTAGTCCTCGAAGTCGCTCCCGCCCACCGTGTGTCTCTTGACATATTTGACAGTCGAGTACGTGTCGAGGTCGCTGTCGATCACGCCGCCCTCGTCGGCGATCCCGGACCAATCCAGGTCCGAAGAGTTCCACGCCTTGCCGAGCTCGAAGGTCGTCTCGATAATCCGCGTCGCCCCCGCCAGCAGCGGCCGGGCGACGGCCGCCCCGAAATTATGCGCCACGCGGCATGCGAACAGGTTCGTGTTCGCCGCCGCCATCGCGCCGCCGTCCTGCCGTTTGACGGTGATGGCCGACCCCGCCCCGATGGCCTTGACCGTCACGATGCTCGCGCCCGTGGCCGTGCCCACCGCCTCGTACACGTCGTACCCGGCGACGTCCGCCACGCGGGCCAGTGCCTCCCACAGGCTCAGCCCCTCCACGTTCAGCGGAGGCAGGTGCTTCGTGTCGGTCGCGAAATTAAACTCGTCCCAAATGGGATTGTATATCCACGTCTCGGCGGAGTTCCAACGGTTCAGCAGATACGCGAATGCGTATGGGGCGGTCCAGTAGTCCGCCCCCGCCTGGTCGTCGGCGGTGAAGATGCTGTCGGCGGGAGTGTCGGCGTCCTTGTCCATGTTCGGCCTGCCACCCTTGTTGAAGACGGCGGGCATGCCGGTGTAGTGCGTGACGGCGGTGTCCTTGTTGTCCACGTGGCGGCCGTGGACGACGACGTCCTTGAGCAACCGCGACGCCTTGCCCTCCAGCGTTACGCGGGCGAACTCGTCGCCGCCTCCATCCGCCCACTCGACATCGACCACGAATCCGGCAAACAGATACGTCGGCCCTCCCACCGAGGGGTCCATCGCCACGTCGCAGAGATCGTCGGCGTGGACCTCGGCGCCCCAGTCGTACGCGCGCCCCAGATCGGAGATTTTCAGCATGGCCGTAAAGCGGGGGACCTCCGGCGCGCGGGCGGTGGTGATCCGCAGCGGCAGCAGCCAGGTGACCGCCCCGAGCGCCGGGTAGTCGCCCGGCCCCGTGATCGCCGCGGGGGCGTCGGCCCACCGCACGATGATCGGCGGCGTCGCGTTGCCCGCCAGGATGTCGGCCGCTACGGT
>CAYOCZ010000268.1:3197-5019 GCA_964402475.1 uncultured bacterium
AGTTGTCAGTTGACGGTTGTCGGTTGCCGGGCGACGGTCGTCAGTTGTCAGTTGACGGTTGTCAGTTCCGTATGTCACGGTACGTTGTCCCTTACCATCACGACGAAATACTGCCAGACCTTCACGCCGCCCGAGTGGTAGAGTCGGGGCCCGACGCGGTTGTAGCTCTCGACCACCAGGTTGCTGCCGCTCCGCCCCTCATCGTCCTCCCACGCCAACTCCGTACGCGCCTCGGCGTAGGCCTCGATCACGCCCTCCAGAGTTCGCAGTGCCGCGATCGTGGCGGCCTGGAGCATGCCGGTGATCTTGCACCGCCGGGGCAGGCCCGACACCTTGAACGAGAACGCCCCGTCCGCACCGGCGGCAGTGAGCACCTTCTCGGCGACGCGCGGAGATTCCCAGTTCCACGTCGAGTTGCCGCTGCTGAACGGGTTGGCTGCGTTGATGTTTTCGGCCATGGCAGTGGTCAGTAAGAAGTTGGCAGTGGTCGGTAAGAAGTTGTCAGTGGTCAGTGGTCAGTTATCAGTCACGGTTGCACGCCCAGGTCCGGGGGCGTTCCCGCCGGATCGACTTTGTCGGTTCGGTGAAAATGAGTCCCGCCGTTGTAGGTGACCCCGCCTTGCATGGGCACGGCTCCGGACGTGCCCATTTGGTAACGCGCCCACTCGGCGGGCGTCTGCTCGCCCCGCATGTCGCCCAGGGGCACAGCCATCCGGTCGCCGATAACCGGCCCAATGTGCTTCGCGACGTCCTGTGCCGAATAGCCCGCTTCCAGAGCCGCTTTGATCGCTTCCAGAGGTTCATAAGGCGTGTCACTAACGCCAAGGTATTGTCTGCCCTTCGTCATGTACTCGGTGATGTCTCTCGCCACCGGGCTTCCGCCTTGCTGGGCAAGAATGAGATCCACGGTCTTTCGGAACGCCTCGTTCGCCAGAACCTTCGGTTGCGTCCGTTCCTTTTGTATGAGCACTTCGGCTTGCCTCAACTGATCCAGAGATCGTTGCGCCGGGAGCTCCCCATACATGGCCTCGATTCGCTCGACGAGCCTACTGCCTGGCTTAGACACGGCCTCTTTCATCCCGGCGATTTCTGCCTTGAAGGCTTCCGGTTGCGTCGTCAAAGCCGAAACCGCACTGACCCCCTCTCGGCCGCCAAGAGCAGCGACCATCTCCGGCGGCAACTGCCCTTTCCGTTCTGTCAGCCACGTCAATCTTCCCATCGCGTCGGCGCCGGCAGGCATGCCCGCGGCCCGCATGGCCTTCTTGACTGCGGGCGTGGGGGCAAGCAGCCCCAAGATTGCGGCCTTCGCTGCCGTACCGCTGACTCGCCCTCCGGGACCCCTCGTGGTCGCGAAGGCGAACATCGCCGCAGACGTGGCCGGGTCCATGCCCGCGGTCTTCCCGGCCGCAAGTATTTCGGGCATGAGGGCGGCCATTGCGTTTGGCCCCGTTTTGGCCTGTTCGATGGTGCGGCTTAGAAGATTGCCGACCTGTTGGGGCGACATGTCTGGGGCCATCGTGCCCGCGGTGCCAAACATGCTGACGAGAGTGTCGAGACTGGCGGAGGGATCTGTCTTCGCCATCAGGGCGGCCTGATTCATCAGGCCTTGCCGCCGGCCGGATTCCATCCCGGCCGTGCCACCCCGCAACGTGTAGTATGCCGGCGCGACCTGTTCGATGGGGCGGCCCGATAGGGCAGCCGCGCTCCAGACGGCCTTCGCCACTTCCGCCCGTTCTCCCTTGAGCATCGTCAAGGCCATTGTGCCGCGCATGGCCTCGGTGCTGCTCCGAGACTGGGCTTCGACCTTCGCCATCTCTGCGCT
>CAYOCZ010000269.1:0-5010 GCA_964402475.1 uncultured bacterium
GTCCAGGGGTCCAGGGGTCAAGGGGTCAAGCGTGGACAGCTTAGCATCCATCGGCGATTTCCGTTTGGCGATCTACGATTGTTCGGAACCGGTCCGGCAATCGACAATCGACACTTGTCACTCGGCAATGGCTCATCCGATTCTCCCGGAGACGTAGTCGTCGGTGCGGCTGTCCTTGGGCCGGGTGAAGACCTGCGCCGCTTCGCCCATCTCGATCAGTTCGCCGGAGAGGAAGAACGCGACTCGGTCGGAAATCCGGGCCGCCTGCTTCACGTTGTTCGTCACCAGCACCCAGGTGTACTGCCGCTTCAGTTCGCGCATCGCATTCTCGATCTGGGCGGTCGAAATCGGGTCGAGTCCGGAAGTCGGCTCGTCCATCATGATTACTTCCGGGTCGACCGCGATGGTCCGGGCGATGCAGAGCCGCTGCTGCTGGCCACCGGACAGGCGCAGCGCCGAAGTGCTCAGCCGGTCTTTGACCTCGTCCCAGAGGAAGGCGGCGCGCAGGCTGCGTTCGACTACGTCGGCGAGCCGGGATTTGCGCTGCCGGGCCTTGAGGCGCGGGCCGTAGGCGATGTTGTCGAAGATGGTGGCGCGGAGGGGCACGGGCGTGGCGAATATGAGCCCGACCCGGCGCCGCAGGGCGTCGATGTCGATTCGGCGGACTTCCTCACCGTCGAGCAGGACGTCGCCGGAGCGTATGAACTCACGCTGAGTTTCGATCAGACGGTTGATGACGCGCAGCAAGGTAGTCTTGCCGCTGTGCGCCGGCCCGATGACCGAGACGATGGAGTTGGCCTCGATGTCGAAGCTCACGCCGCGCAGTATCAGCCGTTTGTTCACGGCGACCGCGAGGTTGCGGACGGCAATTTTGGCGGCCATCTAGCGCATCTTCCTGGTCAGACGGTACATCAAGAGATAGGCGATGACGTTGATGAGGAGAATCGCGATGATGAGCAGGAACGCGGTGCCGTAGGCGCGTTCCATCGAGAGGCCTTCGCGGGCCAGGATGTAGAAGTGAACCGCCATCGTGCGGGCCGGGTCGAAGAGTGACTTCGGAATGAGCAGGGACGAGCCGGCGGTGAAGATGACGACCGCGGTTTCGGCGACGCTGCGGCCCATGCCGAGGATGATGCCGGTGAGAATGCCGGGCAGGGCGTTTGGCAGGACCACGCGCATGATGGTCTGCGACTTGGCCCCGCCGAGCGAGTAACTGACTTCGCGCAGGTTGTAGGGCACGGCGCGGATTGCCTCTTCGCTGGTGCGGATGATGGTGGGCAGGATCATGAAGGCGAGCGTGAGTCCGCCGGCGGCGAGCGACCAGCCCATGCGCAGCCGGATGACGAACAGGATGAAGCCGAACAGGCCGAAGATGATCGAGGGGACGCCGGCGAGCGCGTCCGCGCCGAAGCGGATGACCTTGGTTATCGCCGACTCGCGGGTGTACTCGGTTAGGTAGACCGCGCTGCCCACGCCGATGGGTGTCGCGATGGCGATGGCAAGCAGGCTAATGTAGATGGTCGCGATGATGGTCGGCAGAATGCCACCCTCTTTGCCCATCCGTTCGGGCATGCCGAACAGGAACTCAGGGGTGATGACGTGCGCGCCCTTGCTGGTGATGAAGCCGATGATGAAGAAGAGCACGACCAAGGTGAACAGGGTCATCGCGGCGAGCAGTACCCAGACGATGCGCTGCCAGGCGAGAGGACGTACGATCACAGGGGTCCAGGATTCGAGGATTCAAGGATCCGAGTGAGGCCGAAGGCCACCGCGTTCGGGCGCTTGACCCCTGGAATCCTTGACCCCTGGAACCCTTTCCTCACGTCCTCGGCCTCGCAATGACGAGGGCGATGGTGTTGAGAATGGCGATGATCACGAACAGGACCATGCCGGTGGCGAAGAGCGCGGCTTGGTGGTCGCCCGAGGCGTAGCCCATTTCGAGCGCGATGTTGGAGGTGAGGGTACGGACCGGCTGGAGCAGGGACGTGGGCATGGTCAGCGCGTTGCCCGCGACCATGATGACGGCCATGGTTTCGCCGATGGCGCGGCCCATGCCGAGGATGAACGCGGCGATGATGCCCGACCGCGCCGCGGGCAGCTGCACGCGGTAGAGCGTCTGCCAGCGGGTGGCGCCGAGCGCGAGGGAGCCTTCCTTGTACAGCGGCGGTACCGCGTTGAGCGCGTCCAGGCTGATGGCAATGACCGTCGGCAGTATCATGATGCCGAGGATGATGGCCGAGGCGAGCACGCTGAACCCCGGGCCGCCGAACGCCCGGCGGATCCACGGGATGAGTACGACCACGCCGATGAAGCCGTAGACGACTGACGGGATGCCCGCGAGCAGCTCGATCATCGGCTTTAGGATGCGGACGCTCCAGCGCGGGGCGAACTCGGCAAGGAACATCGCGCACGACAGGCCGAGAGTTGCGCCGATGACGACCGCCAGCAGCGTGACTTCGAGCGAGCCGACGATCATCGGCAGGATTCCGAAGCTGCCCTTGCTTGGCGCCCAATGGGTGGAGGCGATGAAGTTCCAGACGCCGACCTTGGCGACCAGCGGCACGCCCTCGCGGAAGATGAGGTAGGCGATGAGGAATAGCATCACCACCGCCGAGAACGCCACCAGCAGCAGGCCTTTCTCGATCAGCTTTTCGCGCATAGGAAAGGGGTCAAGAGGTCAAGGACTCTGGGATCCAAGGGTCGGAACCGGACGGCTGCGGTGTTCATCGTTCAGCGCTGATCGCTCTTCATTTGATGCGCATGAGTCCTTCTTCGACCAGCGCGTTCTGGCCGGAGTCGCTGAGCACGTAGTTGATGAAGGCCTGGGCCGTCCCGGTAGCTTCGCCGTTCGTGAGAAACAGGAACTTGCGCACAACCGGGTACCGGCCGCTGCGGACGGTGGCCTCGGTCGGCGCGATGCCGCCCACGAGGATTGCCGCGATGCGCTCGTCAACCAGGCCGGAGGAGATGTAGCCGATCGCGGCCGGGTCGGAGGCGACGATCTCGCGCACCGCGCCATTGGAGTCCTGCACCAGCGCGTCAGCGGCGAACGCGGCCGGGTTCATCTTGCCGTTCTCGTCCTTCGGCATGCCGGCGGCCATCACCTTCTTCTCGAAACTCGCGCGCGTGCCCGAGCCTTCCTCGCGCGTGATGGGGGTGATGCGCCGGTTCGGGCCGCCAACCTGCCGCCAGTTCCGGATGCGGCCGGCGAAGATGCCACGCGCCTGCTCCATGGTCAGCTCGCGTACGGGGTTATGCCGGTTGACAATCAGGGCGATAGCGTCAAGCGCGATGGGGATTTCGACCAGACTTTTCTCTTCGGGAGTGAGTTCGCGCGAGGACATGCCGATGGCGCAGATGCGGCTCGTCACCGCGCGGATGCCGGCGCTCGAACCGCCGCCCTGCACGCTGATTTTCGCGTCCGGGTGTGCACGCATGTAGAGCTCGGCCAGGCGTTCGGCAAACGGCTCGACCGACGTGGAGCCGGCCACCGTGATTGCGGCCTTGTTCCCTCGCGAGCAGCCTGCAACGAGCAAGACTGCCCCAAGCAGTGCCGGCAGGAAGAGTGACGAGCGCAATGGGTTGTGGTTCATCGACTGGTTGCCTTCAGCCGAACTAAGTATCCTGGGGCCTGATTTGCGCAGTATAAAGATGCGGTTAAGGCTGTGTTAAGAAGGAAACAAGGTCTACGCGAAAACCTCAGCGGCACGATGACTTATGCTTGACAGCGCGACACGCATTTCTATAATCGCACGTGCATCCGTCCGGCGCTGTCCGACAGGGGCCGCCGAGGCCAACGGTCCGGCAGCGGCTGGGCCTCCAGATTCTCTTCGATTTCTCAAGCATCATCGGCGCCATCAGCTTCTGCTCCGACAACGGTCTCGCCGTACTCGAAATCAACCTCGGCAACATCGAGTTCCAGCGCCAACTGGCCGACGTACGCGAGCGCAGGCGCATACGCGCCGCCGCGCTCCGGCAAGGGGTGGCCCTGGCAATCCACGCGATTGACGGGCCATCTTTCTTTATCCCCAGCGACAAGGTGCGCGCGGCCTCGGTCCGGCTGCTCAAGCAGGAGTTCGACTGGGCGCACGGCATCGGCGCGCGGAACGTCGTCATGCACCTCGGGTTCGACATGAACTTCGGAATGAGCGGCGGTTCGCGCTTCACTCACGAGCAGTTCCCCGACTACTTCATTGCCGCGCTCCGGGAGGCGCTGACCGAACTGAAGGCGTACTCGCGTGGAAGGGCGCGGCTTTGCGTCGAGAACGTGGGCGGGTTTCGGTACGGGCTGACCCCGCCGATTCTCAGCCGGCTCCTCGGTGGCAATCTCGGCCTTTGTCTCGATGTCGGACATGTCAACGTGCAGCGGCCGGAGCAGCGCGTGAAGGAGATGGCGTTCTTCCGCAAGCACCGGCGGCATATCTTCCACAGCCACGTGCATGATAACTCGGGGCTCCGCGACGAGCACTCCGTCTTGGGCCGGGGCCGGATTGACTTCCTGCCGTTCTTCCGCCTGCTTGAGAAGACCGACGCGCTCGTGGTTTTCGAAGTCCGGCCGAAAGAGTCGGCACTCGAAAGCCTCCGCTACTTCGAGAAAGAGATAGAACCGCAGCTTTCGAGGAAGTGACCAGTTATCCGTGACCAGTCAATGAAGACCGGGCGCAGAGCCCTGCGTTTGTGTTCAAGCCCCGCTTTGTGTCTTGGTGTCTTGGTGGTGGATTACCATTCCGAAAGTCCAGTCCGGAAGACCGAAGCAGTGAAGTGGTACCACGAGCAGAGTTGGCTATGAGCAAAACATCACGGCTCGAACAGCTCGAGCAGGAGTGCCACACGCGAGGCGTTAGGCTCATCTACGACGACCTGCGTAGCGAAGGCGGGCTGTGCCGGCTGCGCGGGTGCTACTACCTGATTCTCAACCGGCGGCTGGCATCCGAAACCAAGGCCCGCATCATCGCCGATGCATTGGCGCGGGTCCCGGAGCGGATGCCGCAGCCGGAGCCGGCAGAGCAG
>CAYOCZ010000270.1:0-4990 GCA_964402475.1 uncultured bacterium
CCGCAAGGCTGGGTCAGTACCGACGCCACGCCGATGCAGGTCGCCGTAACCGACAGCTCGGTTTCGTTCACGGCGCGCGCCGACAGCCTGACTCTGACCAAGACCTACACGCTGCACCAGGACTACACGCTCGACCACCGGGTCGCAATCGCGGGCCCGGCCCGCGGCTTTGCCCTCGACGGGATGGCCGGGCTCGCCCTGACCGAGCAGAACGTGAAGGAGGGCCTCGCCCACTACCACTTCTACGCGAAGGTCGGCAAGAAGCTCCACCAGACCCAGGCCGGCAAGCTGAAGACACCGCAGGGCACGAGCGACCGTGCTGAATGGGTCGGTGTAAAATCCAAGTACTTCCTGCTCGCGGTTATCCCCTCCGGCCGGACCTTTGATTCGACCTTTGCCGTCGCGCTCGAAGACGGCCGCGTGGGATTCAGCGCCGCCGTACGCGACCCGGCCCCGGAGACGCAGTTCTCGGTCTACCTGGGGCCGATTGAATACGACCGGCTGCGCGCGTTCGGCCTCGGGCTCGACAACGTCCTCGGCCTGGGCTGGACCCGGCCGATCTCCGTCGCGATGCTGTGGTTCCTGCGCCTATTGTACTCATTCGTGCGTAACTGGGGCGTGGCCATCATCGTCTTCTCGATCCTGATGAAGCTGGTGTTCTACCCGCTCACCCGCACCCAGACCAAACAGATGCGCCAGATGCAGCTCCTGCAGCCCAAGCTCACCGAGTTGAAGGCGAAGTACAAGAACGACTCGCAGAAGCTCAACGCCGAGACGATGCAGCTCTACCGGCTGTACAAGATCAACCCGGCGTCCGGCTGCCTGCCGCTGCTGGTCCAGATGCCGGTGTTCTGGGCGCTGTACTCAGTCCTGAGAAACGCCATCGAGATGCGCGGGGCCGCGCTCGGGCTCTGGCTGCAGGACATGTCCCAGCCCGACGCGCTCTTCGGTCACTTGCCGGAAGGCCTGCCGATGATCGGCGGCGCCGCAATCGGGCTGGTGCCGATACTGATGGGCGCGTCATCCATCGCCCAGACCCTGTTGACGTCCCCCGGCAAGCGCAACCTCGCCATGACCATCATCATGCCGGTCTTCATCACCTTGATATTCCTCAACATGCCTAGCGGCCTGCAGCTCTATTGGTTCTTGTACAACGTCCTGTCGGTCGGCGAGAGTCTGATTGCCATGAAAGGAGGTATGCCGTGGAGCAAGTCGAAGAACCGCAAGGAACCGTCCCTGGCAACGGCACCTCCTCCGAAATAGCCGGCACGCCGCCGGCCGTGCCGCCCGAGCCGGAACTCATCCGGCAGGAAGTCCAGTTCCTCGCCCATCACATCGGCATCCGCGCCCGGGTCGACGTGGAGTTGCGGCCCGAAGGCTGCTACGCGAACATCCGCGCCCGGCGCTCGAGCGGTATCGTCATCGGCCGCCACGGCGCCACGCTTGAAGCCATCGGCCACATCGTCCGCCTGATGGTGGCCCGGCACTACCCGAACGTCCCCAAGGTGATAGTCGACATCGCCGGGTACCGCCAGCGCCGTGCGAACTTCCTGCGCGCCAAGGCTTCGGCCATCGCCCGGATCGTGCTCGAAGGCGGCCTCGAGATGGAACTTGAGCCGCTCACCTTCGAGGAGTTTGAGATAGTGCAGGACGAACTGAGAAACGTGCCCGGTGTCCGGGCCCACGCGGTCGGCGAAGGCTCACCGCGGGTCGTCATCATCTCCCTACCGAAGAAATGACCGGGCCGAGCGGAACGCGGAAGCGCTCCGCCACTCCTCCCTCCTCCCTCCTCCCTGCTCACTCTCCCGACACGATCTGCGCTGTTGCGACGCCACCGGGGACCGGCAGCATCGCGGTCATCCGCGTGTCAGGCAACAAGACGTTCCCTATCCTCGACCGGTTCTTTCCTGACCACCCGCCTTCAAGCCAGCGCTCGCACACCGTCCGGCTGAGCTGGTTCACGTCTCCGACCAAGGAGCCGGTTGACCAGGTGCTGGTCACCGTCTTCCGGGCTCCCCGTTCATACACCGGCGAGGACATGGCCGAGATATCGTGCCACGGCGGCGCCGTTGCCGCGGATGCGGTCCTGAACCTGCTGATTCGCGCCGGGTGCCGCGTGGCCGAGCCGGGCGAGTTCACACGGCGGGCGGTGCTTACCGGCAAGATGACCTTGTCCCAGGCCGAGGCGGTCGCCGACATGGTCGAGGCTTGTTCCGAAACGGCTTTCCGAGGCGCGCTTGCCCGTTACCGTGGCAAGTTGTCGAACCTGGTCGCCGGGATTGCCGAGGACCTGAAAGAACTACTGGCTGAACTCGAGTACAACCTCGGGTTCGACGAGCGTGATGCCTGCGGGGCCGTGCCAGGACGCCGCATCCGCCGCATGGCGGCGAGACTCTCCAAGACAATCGAGTCCGCTGAAGGCGGCCGCTTTCTCGTCGAAGGCGCGAACGTCGCCATCATCGGCCGACCCAACGCCGGCAAGTCAAGCCTGTTCAACCGGCTGGCCGAGAACGACCGGGCGATCACGAGCCCGGTCCCGGGCACTACCCGTGACCGGATTGACTCGACCGTCGTGCTTGCCGGAGTTCCGGTGAAATTTGTCGACACTGCCGGGCTCACCGCACGCGCCCGCGCCGGGGACAGTCCCCAAGGGGACTGCCCCCGCATGGGGAGTGTCCCCGAAGTCGGTCGGTTGCCTGTCCCCAGAACCGGTTCCAGGAACCTGACTGCGCTGGCCATCGCCCAAACCAACAAGGCAGTCGAACAGGCGGACGTCATCATCGCGCTCTTCGACGGCTCGCGGCCCGGAGGGCCTTCCGACCTGGCGGTCGTCGCCGCCGTGCGCGGCCGCTCGGCAATCTGCGCCCTGAACAAGACCGACCTGCCGCGCCGGTTCGACCACTCGTTCGCAGACAAGTGCCCGGCCCGGCTGATTCCGGTCTCGTGCCGCACCGGTACTGGTATCGGCCAACTCCGAACGCGGCTTGCCCGTGTCCTGCGCGCCGGGCCGGGACCGAAACTCACCGTCAACCGCCGCCAGCTCGAGGCGCTTTCGGCCTGCCGCGACACCCTCGTCCGGGCCGGTTCGGCCCAGACCCTTGAGACCGCCGCCCTTGAAACCAGGTCGGCGATTGATATGCTCAGTCAGGTGGATGCTCCAACAACCAGCACCGACATCCTTGACCGGGTTTTCGCCCGTTTCTGCGTGGGTAAGTAGGATGGAACGCATCCTGCTCTACGTCGAAGACACGCCGGGGATGCCGAACGCGGTCGGGTGGGCGCTGCGGCTTGCCAAGGGCATGTCGTGCCGCGTGTTTGCGTTGGCGGTCATCAACCCCGACGCACCGCGCCGCCGAGATACGCAGACTTCCGACGCCGAGGAACGCGCCTGGAGTTCGTTATACGAAATCGAGGATGACGCGTTCCAGCAGAACGTCCGCATCTCTCTGCTCCTCGAGACGGGCGACTCGCTGCAACAACTCATCAGCCTCAGCACCAGCTACGATGCCGAGCTGATAGTCGCCAGCGCCGATTGCCGGCTGACGTGTACCAAACTCGTGCGTCAGAGCAGCCGGCCGGTCGTGTTCGTGAAATGACCCTGATGGAGGTACGCTGATGGCGAAAATATCCGAGCTGCTGCCCCACTCGGCGATTGTAGTCGCCCTGCAATCGAAAGAGAAGTTCGCGGTGATAAGCGAGCTGGTCCGCCCGCTCGTGGCGGCCGGCGCCATCACCGAGGAAACCGAGTTCGTATCGGCGATTGTCCGGCGCGAGAACATGGAGAGCACAGGCATCGGCCTCGGCGTCGCGATTCCTCATGCCCGGACCAGGGCCGTTTCCAGTATCGTGCTCGCGTTCGGCCGGTCCGACTCGGGCGTTGACTTCAACAGCCTTGACGGCAAGCCGTCACACCTCATCTTCCTGATTGCCGCACCGGAGGAACAGAAGACCGAGTACATCATGACCCTGGCGCGGCTCTCCAAGCTGCTACGCAAGGACGAAGTGCGCATCGGCCTGAACAAGGCCGGCTCACCCGACGACGTCGTCCGGGTGATCATGCAGCATGAGTCCTAGCCCGTACTCAAGGAAAATCGGCCGGCTGCAACTGACCATGGTGCTCGGCGACATCACTGAGCAGGCGACCGAAGCGGTTGTCAACGCCGCCAACAACCACCTCTGGATGGGCTCGGGTGTGGCCGGCGCCATCAAGGCCAGAGGCGGCGAGGAGATCGAACGCGAGGCGATGAAACTCGGCCCGATTGAACCGAGGCAGGCCGTGACCACTTCGGCCGGAAAGCTCAAGGCCCGCTACTGCATCCACGCCGCGGCCATGGGCCAGGACCTCGTTACCAGCCCGGACCTCATCTCGAAGGCAACGCGGAGCGCTCTGGCTGAGGCCGCGAGGATCGGTCTTGATTCAGTAGCACTCCCCGCGCTCGGCACCGGGGTCGGGGGTTTCCCGGCAGAGGCCTGCGCGCGCCTGATGCTGGCCGCCGCAGTCGGTCACAGCCACACAGAGGCCAAACCCGGCTCGGTTGTCTTTGTCCTGCGCGATGAACCGGCGTACCGCTCGTTCGCTGACGTGCTCAATGCACTGGAGCCAAGGTAGCATGCTGGCTGTGCCCCCCCCGCTGACGCGGGACTACTTCCTCGGTCGGGCACGGTTTAAGTTGTGGAAGCTCCTGCTGGCGTCTGGTCTCGAGGTCCACCCCTCAGACATCCGCGATGTGGAGGGAACCATTGATGCGGACCTCGCTGTCCCTATGTTCAGGACCGCGAGGCAGCGCAATGACAACCCGCAGGCAATCGCCGAGTGGTTGGCCGGCAAACTTGACCTGACGGGTACGCACTTCGCCTCGGCGACCGCGCTCAAGGGCTATTTGAACCTGGCATTTGACAAGGCCCGTTTCGCGCAGGGAGTCATCGCCGACTTCAGCCGGGACCCCGAGCGGTACGGCAGTTCCGAGGCGGGTGCCGGCCGCACCATACT
>CAYOCZ010000271.1:0-4967 GCA_964402475.1 uncultured bacterium
ACACCACTCCACTTCAGTCTGAGCGACCTGGCGACGGCCGCCCTGGAATACCTCGATCTCCCGCACGCCGCCGCGGACGTCGCGGCGACGGGGATCTCCTACGACTGGTACACCCAAGCCACACGCTGGGCGAACTTGGCGGCTCAGGAACTTGCCGACGCCGGGGCGTGGCCCTGGCTGGCCAAGACGTTCGTGCAGGTCACGGTCCCCGACGGGGCCTACTCGGTCGGTCTGCCCCAAGACGTTCACCGGCTACTGTCCGACCCGAGTTACGAGGATTACGCCGTCATCTTCGAGCCGGTCACGCTCCAACAGATTCAGCAACTCCGGGCAGCGAGCACGAGCGGCGGCACGCCTTACGTCATGGGCCTCGACTGGAACTCCACGACCGACATTTGGGTCGTGGATACCGTCTATGCCCTTGGGGATTTCGTGCAACCGACGACTGGCGAGACCGGGTTTTGGTACGAGTGTACGGCCCGGGCGGGCGACTTCAAGAGCGACCCGACGACCGAACCGACCTGGCCGACGACGTTGGACGATACCGTCGTCGACGATCAAATTACCTGGACGTGTCGGCCGATGGGTCAACACCGCCTCTTGGTCTGGCCGCCGGCGGAGGCCGACACCACCTTGACCATCGCGTACACGCGGATGCTGCCCGAGATGACGCTTGCGACCGAACTGCCGAGGATGCCGCCGAACCTGCATCGGATCGTCTTGACGGGCACCCTGGCTTACGCCGAAGCCCACGGCGAACGGAATTGGGGCGGGCCGGTACGAGAACAGTTCGAGCGCGAGATCGGACAGGCACTTGCCCGGTCCACACACTCAAACCTGGCCATGCCAAGCCTGAGACAACACCGTCACTTTGGCAGTCGCGGTGGTTACTCCCTTGGGGACCGTTCGGACATCACGGTAACCCACGATTGAGGCGGACACGATTTTGGACCCTTTGCAGACATTCCTGATTCGGGCCGGTAGCCGAGGCCTTGTCGGCGGCGCCGTCGATGAGGCGGACGTGCCGCCGGATGCCCTGGCCGACGCCTGGAACGTCTGTCTGAATGCCCCCGACATGGCCACCAGCCGCCGGCGGGGCACCGTCCGGTATTCCAGGACCAAGACCTCGCAGCAGGGCGGTGACGGCGTGATGGGCCAGGGGAACTTCGATCACACCGACCGCATCCTGCGGCTGTACTGGTGGCGACGTCGAGACGGTAGCCGGTTGCTGATCGTCATCGTCCGAACGGACGTAGACGACTGGGCGGCGGCCCATGCCTACGCCGTCGGTGACTGGTGCAAACCGACCGCGGCCAGCGATTACCGATACGAGTGTACGGCCCAAACGGGCGTCAGCGGGGCGGGTGAACCGGCATGGCCCGATCCAGGCGTGCTGGGCGACGACGTCGCCGACAACCTCGTGACGTGGACCACGCGAACCGGCACCTTGGCGACGCTGTACTACAACGACCCCGACACGGATCAGGCGTTTGCCCAAGCCACCGGCGGGCCGTTCCCGGTCGGCAACACCTTCCCCGACATCGCCGCGATGGGCGACCGGCTGTTCATCGCCACGGGTGTAGCGGACTACAAACATAACGTGGCATTCGACGGCACGACCCTGAACACCCATATCGGGTTGGACGCACCGACGACGGAACCGACGTGTGCGGACAACGGGGCCGGGAACGTCGAGGCCGGTGACCACAGTTACGTCTACACGTTCTACGATTCCGTTACCAAAGCCGAATCGTTGCCCAGCCCCTTGACGGCCCACACCGTTGCGGCCGGCGGCAAGAAGGTGACTATCAGCGTGTGCGACGCCTTGCCAACGGGGGCGGACAGTTACCGGGTCTATCGGACCCGGCTTGAGGGTACGGTCTACCAGTTGGCCCTCGAGACGACGACCGACCTGAACGCCGGCGGCGAGGATGATAACGTGGCCGACGACAACCTCGGGTACGACACCCCGCCGGACTACGGCGGGGCCCCGTTCACCTGTGCCCGGGTCTTGGCCCACAAACACCGACTGCTCTGGATGGACAAGACCGACGCGACCGGAGGGGCCGAACCGAACCTGATTTTCCCGAGCGAAGCGGGGCATCCGCTGTGCGTCGATCCCCTACGCGGCCTGGCCGTGCGGCGTGACGATGGCGACCTGTTGACCGCCCTAGCCGTCATCGGCGAACAAGCCTTTGCCTTCAAGCGCGAGCATCTTTACATGCTCGTCGAAGACCCGGATTTCCTGTATCGGGCCGAACCCGTGTTGTCGGATGGCCCGGTCGGGACCAGGGCACCCGGCACGGTCGTTCAGATTCAGGGGTGGCTGTACTTCATGTCCGAGCGGGGCATGGCCAGAACGACCGGCCACCAGATCGAGTTCCTGTGGGAAGACCTTCAGCCGGGCGCCCTCCGTCGTGGGCCGAGCGCCACGCAGGTTGAAACCGACTGGACGGCTCTTGAATCGTTGGGCGATCCCTGGGCGTTCGGGTTCCGGGCCAGGTTCTACAGCGACGCCGCCATGACGGTACTCGTGGACACGGTAACGAGTTGGGGCGACGGCACCGGATGGACCGTAGACGGCCGCGCGTTTCCCGCAGGCGGGGTGCCCAACTTCGACATCGGGCAAGAAACGCACATCGCCCTTGACCCGGCCGCAGCCGGGGCCACGTTGACCGCCGGCACGACGTATTACGTGGACCTCGATTGCGTGGACGAGAGCGGCACGTACCGCGACGTCGCCACGTTGGTCTACATGCCTGACACGGGTAGCGGCTACGATTTCTCGGCAACGGTCAACTGGGACTTGGCCGACGAGTTCTTTGGCATCGACTACTGGCCACGACGGGAATACTGGGTGTTCATGGCGTCAAACGGGGCGTCGTACCTCGACACGGTGTTGGTCTACAACTACTCGACCGGGACCGTCACGCGGCACAGCGTCTTTGCGAGCGCGGCCTGCACCTCAGACGCTTACACCGGCGTCTTGGATTCGGCCGACGCGGTTCACCCGCTGATCGGGGATTACGACGGTGTGGTCTGGCAGATGGAAAGCCAGACGGAAGTTGAACGCGACCTGAATGAGGGGCCGGGCGGCGGGTTGGTCAACGAGGGAGTGTTGGCCGGGGCGGGGCCCTGGACCCTCACGGACGCTGACGGCACGTGGCCGATCGCCGGCACCGACGTGACCGGCGTTCGCGGGATGCAAGTCGTCCTCGAGAGCGACGGTTTGTACTACACCGGGATCATCACGGCCAACACGGCTGACGAGTTGACGATCACCAACTGGCTCTTGAACCGAGCGCCGCCGGCCGGCACGTACACCTACTATCTCGGCGGGTTGCCGGCCGAGTTCACCACGCCCTGGCTCGACCTGGGCGACCCCGACCACGCGAAACAGGTCAAGCAGGTGGTTCTGGCGATGGAGGCACGGGGGTGGGCGGTCAATGTCGAGGTCTTGGCCAGCGACAACCCGGATCAGCGTTCGACGGCTCGACGGCGGTTGTGGCGCCGCCTCACGCTGGAACTGACCCCGTCCGAGTCCCCGACGATTCGGGTGCCGGTCGGATTGCGGGGCCGGTACTTCGCCGTCCGCGTCTCGGGTGTCTGGCCGGGGGCGGCTTGGGCCTTGCGGTCGATGGCGCTGAAGTTCCTGGTGACGGGGGGCCGACGATGAGCATAGCCGCTCTGAAACCGCCGCCGGTCAACCCGACCTTGCCGCAGGTCGGTAACTACCTGGCTCACTTGTACCAAGCCCTGCGCAGCGCCAAGGTGGACGTACCCGGGGCGAGTCAGGAGGCGCTTGACGCTCTCGACGCCGAAGTGGGCGTCCTGGACGCCGCGGCCGAGAAGGTGGCCAACAAGAACGTCGCCGGCGGGTACTGCCCGCTGGACGCCAGCGTGCTCGTACCCGAGGTCAACCTGCCCGACGTCGCCCTCACGCCGGACATGCACCGCCACCTTCACCACGGAACGGCCGATTACGAACTGTGGTACTCGTACCCGGCCAGCCGGGCGCCGCAGATAGAACTTGTCGTCGGTGCCGACAGACACTACTTGGCCATGTTTCCGATTGGCCGGGCTGTCGTGCTCGACCGAATCGCCATCCGGGTCATCGCGGAGGTTGACCCGTCAACGACCCATGCGGCCATCTACGCAGACGACGGGAACGCGTACCCCGGCGACCTGTTGGTGGTGTCGGACGAGTGGGATACCTCGACGACCGGCATCAAGTCCACGACCATCGACCTTGAACTCGACGCCGGCTTGTACTGGCTCGGGTTTCAGTCGGACAAGACCATCCATGTTTCGTCTGCCGATTCCGTCTACTGCCCGGGGTTGCTTGGATGGAAGAACGACCTGGAGACGCCGGCGACGTATCTGACCAAGGCGGTCGCTTACGGCGCTTGGCCCGACACGGCGGTGGCCGGGCTGGTTACTGGCGAGTGGGCACCGGCACAGGTCTTTGTCAGACTGTCAGCGTAGGAGAAGGTTGCCATGAGTACCGAAATGCTTCCGGCCCAGCAAAACCCGTGGCTCCTGGCGCAGGCCAACACCCAGGCCAACGGCCTGCGCGATATATACGCCAGGGCCGGGATCATGCAGTCGGCCTTCTCACCCTACCTTCAGTCGCCGACGCAAAGTTCGATGATCGGCCTCGGCCAGCAGATTGCTCAGAACCCCGTCAGCATCGACGACGCGACGAAATCCCGAATGGTTGGCGCCGAGTCCGACCAGGCCGTGCATGGGTACGGCCAGAGTCGACAACTGTTGCGGGACGCGCTGGCCAGGGCGGGTGCCCTCGATTCGCCGGTCGGCGCGGCAAAGGAAGTCCAACTGTCGAACCAACTGGGCGCGAACCTGCAGGGGATCCAGCGGGGCGGCGAGGTCACGCAGGCGACGACGAACCTTCAGGACCGGATCAGCAGCCTTGGCGCCCTGAGCGGGCTTCAACGGGCCTTGACCAA
>CAYOCZ010000272.1:0-4950 GCA_964402475.1 uncultured bacterium
CGCGCTGACGCCGAATACTCGACTCAGCAGTTGGCGCTCTTCTTCGCTCACCTCAATATTCCACGTAGGTCAGAACCTTGTGCGGCTCACCCGGCTTCTGCTTCAGGCCGACCAACGCGCAGACTGCCTCCATCTCGCCCTTCGACAATACCCGGACCTCGTTCAGCGCCACGACTTCATTCACGTCAACCTCACTCTGGAAGCGCCGGTGCGGACCCTTCGACCAGCTCAGAGCCGCGGTCAGCAGCTCTATCGCCTGCGACCGCGCCGCGAAGCGGTTGTCGATGTCAACGGCCTGGTCACCCCACAGAGCAATCGAATCCGCGTCCCGAACCTCAATCCGGTTCATCCGGCCGAGCTGCCGCAGCATATACATCGAGCCGTACAGCGTGAACGTGAACATATCGCCCTCGACGAACGTCCCGGCCCAGCAGTCAGGCGTCAGCGAGAACTGGTCGCAGCGGAAGATGGTGTCCTTCGTCGCGTTGCCGATGGACGTCCAGACGTTTGCGATCCACTGGTCGACGTTGTATGCGGACGTTCCGGTGAACCGCACGCGGAACATCAGATTGGCGTCCGGCGTCGCGCCGACGTGAACCACCAGCAGGGCCCCGGTCGAACCCGAACCGATAGTCGAAGCCCCGATTGTCGCGCCTTCGCCATCCGATGTCTGCTCCACGATGTACGGCAGGAATGCTATCGTGTTCGCTATCTGCCGCCAGCCGGTATCTTTGATGGTCAGCTTGCCGTCCGGCCAGTAGATCTCCGGCACGAAGCTCGGCCGCTCCTTCAGGAACAGCCCGCCCTCGACATCGTAGCCGTGAGTCGCACCGCAGATTTCGGCCAGCAGGCTCCGTGTTTCCCAGACGCTGAGCCCGCCCAGGTCAACCAGCGGAATGCACGGCCGGAAGCGCGGAGCGTAGCTGACCAGGATCGGCGCGTCGTTGGACTGCAAGACGATGGCGTGCAGCTCCCATTCGTCGCCGTCGTAGTCGGTTCCGACTCGGAGCGCGATGTTGAGTCCAGACTGCGACTTGACCGCGAAGTCGCTCACCATGTCACCCAGGCCATCGGCTACATACGGGTTCGTGTTTTCGTCTTTCGGCGCAGACGGCGCAGCGCCGGCGCCGGACGCTGACCGGAAGCGGGTGTTCCACTGGCTCGTCAAGGCAGTCAGCGGCGCGGTGAAGTAATAGAAGCGGTCGTTCTCGTAGTTGTAGATGACCCGGCTGTTGCCGGTCTCGCGAAAGTTGTCAGGGAAGTGGGACGCAGCAAGGCCGGGCGCGGCACCATCGCCGGAATTGAACTCAGGCTCGATGATAACGCAGTTGATGGCGCTTGCGGCGTAGTTGGCGAACGTCTTGCCGACCAGCTCGTCGCCCGAAATCGTACCCGTTCCCCATCGGGTGAAGACCAAGCCCCAGGTCGTCTCGACCATCTCGCCCCAGCCCGCGATTCCGGCACCAGCAGGGTCGTCATAATGCACGGTAGTCACAGCCGCGACCGCAATCCACGAACCGGACGCGATGCCGAGCCGGAATATCCACTGATGGGTCAGGCAGCTAGGCGCAATCAAGCCCCAGCGTTCGTTCCCGGTGATGTAGAGCAGGATGTCGGGCGAGCTTCCGATGTCAACGTAGGCGGCGTTCGGGTCGGCCTGCGCGTACTCGGCGCACGCGGCCGGGTAGAGCGCGACAGGGTTCGTCCAGTTGATCTCGGCCTTGCGGTACGTCGCCAGGCTGTCGTTCTGTACGGCTATCGCCCCGATGTTCCAGCAGGATATTTCGACTATCCGGTTGCTGCTGACGATGCCGGGATCGTCCGTGTCGAGAATCACCCAGAGCGTACCCTGTGCCGTTGTCTCGGTCGTGCCGCGGCAGTTGGTGAAGAACAGGAAGTCATGGAACGTGGTCGTGGCCGTTCCCAGGCCCGTCGCCCAGGTCTGCATATTGGTCGCCGTCGCGGTCGTCGTGGCGAAGTTCCACTCCACCAGCCACGGAGTCCACGCACCGCCGCCGCCGACCTGGGACCACACGCAGACGTAGAGCTTGTTGACGTGCTGGTTGTAGTTCAGGCTGCACCAAGCCAGGGTGCAGTTGCTGCCCGACACCTCAAACAGCTCACCCACGAGCGCAATCTCGCCGGTTTCGTGGTCGTAGGTGTAGAGGTGAAGCGTGTCGGTTGCGCCCGACGTCGAGCGCATAATGAGGTATGCGGTGTCGCCAGTCGCCGGGCCCCAGGTGAAGCCGAGCGGAGTCAGCTCGGCCTCGGCCGGTAGACTAACCGCCGTCAGCGTGTGCCGATCGTCGCTCGTCGTCAGCCGGACGTTGTCGATGTCCTCGTCTGCCGCGATGTCTGTCACCGGCAGCTTCGTCCGCTTGAAAACACTGTATACCCGTTTGTGGCGGAACCACTCGGCAGCGTAGCCGCCGTTCATGCCGACCCGCCGCGAAGCGTAGAGTGCGCTCGGCACGTCCGTATCCCACCAATCGCCGTATGCGGTTTCGCCTTCCAGTTCCTCGCCCTCGCACTTCGACTCCATCGCCAACTGCTGCAACGACACCAGCTCGATCACGGCTTCCGGGTTCTCCGGCTGCACTGTCAGGTTGGCGACGGCCCCGACGAAGCGCAGGTCCCGACTCTGATGGTCGTCCGCGCTCCGGTAGACGGTCAGCCGGGCGAGCCGGTTGCGGAACCCGGAACGGTAGGTGTCAGGGCCCGCGGCCAGCTCTGCCGCGGTGCGGGTCAGCGCGTTCCAGAATTGGTCGCTGTTGTCAACGAAGATCTTCGATAGAGTTGGGTAGTACGCCCGGTAGCCGGTGACACTGGACTCGGCCTCAATCTTCAGTTCTTCGGCGCGGATGAACCGGCTGGTGTAGTCAATCCACTCGTAGACGGAAAGGTCCGCATTCCAGCATCGGAACTCAAGCTTGACCCGGCCCTGCACTTAGTATTCGTCCCACGGCAGGTCGCCATTGTAGCCGGCCGCGAGGTTCGGGCTGGCTGCGACGAAGCGGAAGCGGTCACGCGGACGGAGAGCGATGTTCCCGTACCCGGTGAGCCGTGGAATCCACCAGATGTAGTTCTGTGCTGCATAGGCCCACACCGCCTCAATCTGTGCCTTTCTAGTGGCCGATATGAGCCGGAAGTGCAGGACGCCCGCCCGCTTGGACCGGCCTCCTGCTTGGAACGCCTGAACCATTGTCCGCGACGAGTCTCCCAGCCTGACTGACTTGCCTGCCCGCGAACGCTCGATGTCTTCGGGGAAGCCGACCTGCTTGTCGAACTCCATCTCAGCTCCAAGATGGAAGTCGTCTACGTGCAGCTTCGCGGTGCCGGAACTGCTCCCGAGCGCCCGCACGTAGAACTTCACCACCAGGTCGGTCGCCGCGGCCATCGCGGTGTCGGTCCAGTAATCTGACGGCGTAAACCACTGACTGATGTTCTTCCATGCGCCGGTCGACAGCAGACCGAACGGGATGGTGTAGCGGTACTCGGTCGTGCCGTCCTTGTAGGTAAGTCCGACATCTACTTGCACTTCGACACTGGCACCGAGCCCGGCTTCGAGGTAGAAGAACACCTGCAGAAAGTGAAGCAGACCGAGTTGAGCAGCTTGCACGCCGTCGTCGAGCGGGATTCTCTGCAGCATCTGGGCGTACGGATAATCTGACGGCGTGTAGACCGTGCTGACGATATTGAACTCGGTGGCGTAGGTGCCGGCATGCGGCTCCGTGGTGGTATTGCGAAGTGTGCCGGTCCAGCCGTCGCCGTCCGCGTATGTCCAGAAGCGCGACTGATAGTATGCGCCCGCAGCCGCTTCGAGCAGCCGCGCCTCCATGTCGCCATTGATGAGCAGATTCGCCGTCCTCAGACCGCCGTAGAGCATTGGCAACGCAGGCATTAGCCTCTCCTCGTCCCGGTATTCAGTCCCTCACCGGCCAGGAACGAGTGCTCGCGGTTCCACTCGGTCCACATCTCCTTGAGGTCGCCTATCCCAAAGACGTGACCGTTCACGACCAGCACCGGACTGTAGTTCAGGGTCACGGTCGAGTTCGTGATAGTGCCAGCGCCTCCGCCAGAGCCGCCGCCATAGCCCGAGCTGCCGCCGCCTGACCCTGAGCCCCCTCCCCCGCCTCCGGGCTCTGTGGCGGGCTCTGAGAGCGGGACAGTGGGCAAACTAGGAGCTGCCGCGGCCGCACCCATGCCGGCAATCAAGGCACCCCCGGCCAGGAACGCCGCCGCTGCTGCGTTCTGCCCGGCACCGATGAGGTTCCCGGCGATCAGGTTCGCCACGGCCAGGGCTGCGAACTTGGCGGCGTGCGCGGCCAGCTCCTGTTTGAGCTGGCTCAGGACGAACGCAAGCATCGCTCGGCCGGTCACCTCGGCCAGCGAGATGCCGCGTTCCTCGTACGCCTCTCGGTTGGCGAAGTAGTTCCCCCAAGCGCCGCTCATGGCCTCAATGCCACCGAGCGTCAGGGCCTTTGTCTTCTCGCTGGACGCGGCATAGGCAGCCTCGAAGCGTTTGTTGGCGGCTACCTGTTGGTCTATCGTCCGGTCGGAGGCTGCCCGCTTGGAGTCATTGAGGGACTGGTCTATCTCTCGCAACGTCGCGGCCTTATCTAGCTCGGCCTCGATCCCACTGTTCGCGAACTGCCGCCTGAGCATCGCCATCCGGTCGAACTCCGCCTTGGCTGCGGCTTCGCCGGCACCACCGCCCTTGTCTTTGCCGAGGTCGTCGGACCCCGACCGCAGCATCTCAAGCGCAGTGGCCGTCTTCAGACCTAGCTGCTCTATCACACTTCCCTGTCGCAACGTGAAGTCCTCCCAGACATTCCCCACGTCGGTCTTCAGCTCTTGCCAGTTAGCCTTCGCCTGCGTGATGGCATAGCTGAAAGCGGCAACCGGCCCCTCCGTGAATGCGAGCTTGATAATTCGTCCAAGCTCCCCGAT
>CAYOCZ010000273.1:0-4929 GCA_964402475.1 uncultured bacterium
CAGCGTCAATGCCGCCTTCGCGTCGAATCCGCGATCCTATATCGGGATTCGGGACTTTTCCGCCGCTTGACAGCAGCCGCGGGGATCTGTAAAATGTAGTTAGCTCATCTACCATGTGTAGAAGGAGTAACGGCACCGCTCAGGCGGTGCCAGCTTCTTTAAGGGCTTCATACTCACGCTGTAGTTTGGCCTTCCGGTGAGGCAGAGTCACTGGATAGGCCGTCCAGGGCAGCAGATATTCCCTTCGTCGCGCCAAGACCACGAGATACTCAGCACCCTCTAACCAGAGACAGATGCGCTTCTCGCCCCTGCGGGTGTTGGCCCACACCTTTACCAGAGAATCGTCGGAGTGTTCAATGACGGGTCGCGGCCAGCGAATCCGCTCGCAGCGCAGAACGTCCGGCTTGCGTGCGGCCTCCTCCGATCCTTCTGAGACCATGTGCCAGAACGTATACTCCCTGCCCTGCACTACCGGGTGTCGCTTGAGTTGCAGACGCTCGCCCCGGAACGAAGGCCGGCTCTCGACGAAGTCCGTCCGGAAGACCGAGTAGACCGCATCCAGGAAGCGTTCGAAGTCGCCGCCATAGGACGAGAGCAGTACAAGCCCCGGCAACCAACCGGCAAGCTGACTCACTGCTCGGCCTCCTTCGGTTCCCAGCGGAAAAGGTTGAACTTCATCT
Source organism: uncultured bacterium (assembly GCA_964402475.1). GTDB lineage: Bacteria > Hydrothermota > Tepidihabitantia > Tepidihabitantales > Tepidihabitantaceae > UBA2258. The sequence goes on from CAYOCZ010000273.1 coordinate 681, forward strand.
CGCGCAGCAAGGTTGACCTGGTCAGCGTGTACCCGGTTCGATTCCTGATGCGCTCGACCAGCGCCAGCTTGGCCTGACTCGTGGCCAGACCCTCATTCACGTAACCAACTGCCCCACAGAGCATGTCCGCCATTTGCAGTAACTCGACTTCATGCGACCGAGCAAGCTGTATCGGCTCAACTATTTCCCGCGAGAAATCGTACATGTTGTTGCACAGTACTTCGTGCAACTTCCTGATTTTCCCTCCGCCGAGCGTGTCCTTGTAGTCAAGAAAGATGCGGTAGTGGGCCCGCGGGCTGATGACAACCTTGAGCAGGTCAAAGTACATCTTGTAGTACCAGTCGTCGTGTGTCTGCTTGAATCGACTATGGTCCAGGACGGCCTTGTCGGGAACGAAGAGTCCGCGAAAGCGCAGGTCGTCGTGGTCAAAGAAGTAGTCAACGTAGTCGAGGCAGAACGCTAGAGACTTCTTCGGCGCGACCTTTGTCCACTTCACCTCGACAAAAGGATTCAGGCCGTGCCGCTGCTTGATGCCACGCAGTTCTACGGCCACCTCGCGCGCCTTGGCTGCCGGGCACCAGACCGCTCCGAGCACCATTACCTTCCGTCGGTCGTGCTCCAGGTGGCTGCTCTCGTCGCAGTAGACATTGTAGGTTTCACTCATGCCGCCCTCCAATCTTCATGTGACGTCCAGCGGAAGCCGCACATCTCCGACAACGGGATTCGAATACTCATCACTGCTACCTGCTAACTCGGCTGCCTCCGGCAGCCGCGCCTTCGCCAATCGCAAACGCGTCATCGGTCACGGCCGGATTCTAGGACTCGCGGGCGGGCGTGTCAAATGGGCGGGCGGGACGCCTGCGTCCAATCTAAAATCTGGAATCTACAACCTGGAATGCCTCTGTTGGGCGGACGGAATCGGGGCGTGCTCCAACAATCTCGAATCGTGTCCCGGAAATCCCCCGGCAAGAGACTGGGTGTCTGAGCCAATTCCTTTCGGCTAGCTGAGACCGTAGTCGTGGAGGAGGCGTATTCGCCAAGGTTCCACTGATGGCCGCTTGAAATCGCGGACAAAGCGCTCCGGCATGTCTGGATTCCTCTCTCCCGGAGGAATCTCACGTATTATGTGCGGGAACTCGAGCCGCGTGGACAGAGCATAGACCACGATGTCCTCTATGAACCCTAGGACGTGGTCCAAAGCCCACCGCGCGTACACAGACACTGGGAGTCCGTCCACAGTCGGCTCGACCATGACCGGGCGTCCGTCGGGACTCGACTCGTGCCTGATGGCTTCTAGATTCCACCCGGAGTGTACCAGTGCGTCCCTTCTCTGAATGAACTGCTGGGACCAGCCATTCCGAACCGACGTCAGATACTCCGTGAGTTCCGGTCGCTTTTCGGAAAGCAGACGGGCGACACCCTTGGCGAAGGCCGTGTCCTTCGCGAACAGGCACCCAATATCCAGCCCGAAGTGAAGTAGCAGTGGCTGCGTCCCCTTAATAGCGCTGTGGCCGCGTTCGAGCATCGAACCCACCTGATTCCCGAGTTCTGAGCTTACTGTACAGTCTATGCTGAAGCCAGCACCTACACGATGCCAGTTGCTGCCTGCCTTCAATTGCTCGGCGTGACGTGCTACCAGAGCTTGCACTTGGCGCGCCGCGTCGCGAAACGAACGCGAGGCGGCTTGTGGCGTACCGTACAGACGGTCGAAGACCCTTTCGCTGGCAGATCTCTGGGCAGGTGGAAGCCCTGCCAAGAACACCGAGTCTCGCAGTCCAAGAACGCCGACCCACAGACGGGCCCAGTAAGGTGTAGAGGCACCCTCGTCCGCGATGCGCTCCCAGTTGCCGGGCAATTGACGCTGTAGGTCAGCGAGGCGCTGGGGAGGAGGGGCCTTTGGAATGTGAAGACGGCTGTTCCGCGGGCGGTGAAACATCAGCGGCCAGAGACGGTGGCAATCATAGGCACGCGGATCTAAGAGACATAGTACTCATATCGCCTCTGTCAATGAGGGGCGATGTTCATACCGCATCGCGGTCATGCTGCTCCGGCGGGCCGGGATGTCAAGGCGGCGGGGAGAGGGGCAGGAGTTCGACACAGCGGCCCGGCTAGGCTTGTGGAGCGCTCTCATGGACAGAGGTGGAACTGATGCGCTTCATCGTCGGAAGGCGTGTTGGTTGTGCCACTCGACGTACTGACGAGCCGGCCAGAGTATACGTTGCGACGGCTTCCGCAGTTCCTTCCCGTGGAGTGCGTAGTAGTCCCGGCCGTTCTCGAATTCGTCACGCACGTGCCGACTGACATCGAAGTGCAGGTCATCTGTCACGGTGGCATAGCCATCGTCCATCAATCGATGGATGTCGGCCCGCAACAGCAACCCGTTTTGTACGACGTTCGGTCCTTCCTTCGCATACGGTTGGATGTGCGCAGCTTCGAGCACGGGGAGCACGCGTTCGCCAGTTATCGCGCAGCGCCAGTCGTACGCGGAGGCTACCATTGAGCGGAAGGTCGCCTGCCCCAGTCGCATATCGACCCAGACTCTGCGCGGATCGGCTTCTCCCTCGCGTGCCCGGTCGACCAGTATTTCCTCCAACTGCAGGCCAGCCAGTCGGTCGTGTACAGCGTCCCAGAGTCGCTTGCCATCGGGTTCGGTGAGGCCGTATCCTTTGCCCACCACGATGTTGCGCGAGAAGGAGTCGGGCACGGGAATCCACTGCGCCGCGGGAAGGAAGAATGGATGCGCCAACAGGATGCAGCCAATCTGGAAGTCGCGCTCAGCGATGCCCGCGTTGTTTCGCAGGCGAATCAGATTCCGGCGCAGCACGTCAAGCGAGGTCGCGCCGTTCTTTTCTTTGAACATTGACCATGCGAAGTACCCACCGCCGGCGATGACGTTGCGTGGGCTCTTGAGTTTGAAGAGGAACAGTTCGCCCGGTTGCAGAGCTCGGAACTGCGTATTCCCGCCGGGTTGCCAGAAGTTGACCTCATCAACGTCTTGGCGTGACGACAGGAAGTCAAACCAGCCATTGTCGGTGACGCCCACGAAGATTCTCATACCACTGGTCTCGTCGAAGTTGAGGACATGCTAGACGTTCAAGCCAACCATGTCAAATGCGCGGGCCGAATTGTGCTAGCGCCCGGAATCGGTCCTACTCGATTCTGTCGTGCTTGGCCAGATTGTGCTTCGCGCAGAGCAGTTGGATGTTATCAGCCGTAAGGGACGAACCACCTCGTGACCACGGGATGATGTGGTCGAAGTGTAGGTTCTTGTCGCTGCCGCAAAGTCGGCAGCAACCCTTGTCTCTCTTCCAGACGGCCAGTTTGACCGCTGTGGGTATCATTCGTGACTCATCATCAGGCGCGGCGGGGCGGCGTCGCTTCACTGCGTCCGCGTCTGTGATTTCAAGCCTGAACTTGAATACCTTGCGATTGGCTCCCTTGTCCTTCTCAGTCCACGCGTCCAGCAATCGGAATAGTCCATTGTAGACCCAGATGCCCTGCTTCACTTTCTCGTAGACCCGTACGAGTTCGGGCTCCGCCTTGCCCTCTTGATGCAGTTTGGCCGCGCCGTGGAACAGACCATTCCGCGTCAGCGTGCCTCGGGGCGTGCGTGGTTGTTGGTCCACCGCCTTCGGGTCTCGCGCTTCGTTGCTTGGAACATTGTGCCCCTCATACACGAGGATACGTCCGTCCTGTTCCACTCGGTCGTTGTAGGGCGCCCCCGCTCGGACGCTCATTAGAATGACGCTAGTACCACCACGGGTACGGAAGTTCATGCCGTGCTGCAGCATGAAGCCTTCCTCCACGCACATTTCCGCATGTGAGATGACGTCGCCGGGGCGGACCTTGGCCAACTAGATGCCCTTCGTTAGCGTCGAAACGCTGAGGCCCAGTGCGTCGGCCAACTTCCTAATGTTCTCCAGCGAAATGTTCCGTTCCCCACGTTCGACGCCTCCGACATAGGAGCGGTCGAGGCCTGACTCAAGGGCTAGACCCTCTTGGGATAGGCCCTTCTTCTTCCGCAGTTCCCTGACGCGGTTGCCAAACCTAGCTAGCACAGAATCCATGCCGTAATCATCGGCCAGGATGACTTTATGTCCACGGACTATAAGTACCGTCAACAGCCCAAAGGGGCGGACGGAATTCGCGGCTCACGGCGGGCTGGCGCTTGACTGGCAACAGCACCCGTCTATATTTGTGGCTCTTCGCTCTTTCGTGTGGGTGATTTGAGTGGGCTTCATGGTCGCTT
>CAYOCZ010000274.1:0-3566 GCA_964402475.1 uncultured bacterium
CCCGGACGGAGGCGCGATGACTGACTGGACAAGCGGCGACGGGCGTGTGCGGCTGGTCGAAGGGCCGCAAGTACTGGGCCTATGCGTGCGGGCGGCGCTCCGGGAGGTCATCACGGCGGCGGTGGTTCAGTCGGATGGGGCAGTGCGTGTGGAGGGAGACCTCGTGCGGGCCTTGCCCGCAGTTGTGGTTGCTGATAAGACGGGCGAGGCCGAGGGGACATGTACGGAATCAGCAACCCGGATTGTGTTCGTATTCCGCAAGGCTGGATAATCCTCAAAAGCTGATGGGGCAAGGGGAACGCAACGCTCCTCGGCGCTTCGCGTGAATCACTGGGACTCTACTGTCGTTGACGAGTCGGCCAGTTCCGCCGTAGACTGGCTGATGAGGTGAACGATGGATGAGCCGGACGTCCCTAATGAACACGGAGTCAACACGGCGGACGCCGAACCTGGCTTGTCTGAGGCGAAGTCCGGGGCGGAGTTATCGCCTGAGTTCCGCGAACGTATCTGGAAACCCGGCCAGTCAGGCAACCCGAAGGGCAGGCCAAAGGGTCGGATTCTCACTGAAGAACTGATCCGGGTGCTCGACAAGCCGGCCCGGGTCAACCCGGCGATGGAGAAGGTTGCCAAGTCACTTGGACTGGATGCGGACAAGGTGACGATCTTGGAGTTGCTGGTGTTCGCCACGCTGGTTCACGGGCTGAAGGGCAACGCGAGCGTGCTCGATCAACTATGGAATCGCACAGAAGGCAAGGTGGCTGACCGGATCGCAGGGCATGACGGCGGGCCGGTGTCGATCCAGCAGACGTTGGAACGGGTGCTGAGCGATCCTGACGCGATGGCGAAGGCGCGGGCATTGGCGAACGAGATCAAGCCTGCGCCGAACAGTTCGGACGAGTCGGACAAATCTGACAAGCCGGACGAGGCACAGGAACATGAGCCGAAGGGGGCAGGTGATGTTGTTGGCTGAACCTGAGACGACTGACGAGGCCCTGAGCCCGGAGGAGTTGATTGCTCTGTCATGGCGGTTCACACCACATACCTATGCGGAGGTGATGAGCGAAGGACGGTGGAAGCCGTTCGGATGGTTGCGGTATGTCGGGGATCGAATCGCTGACACGATCGCGCGCGGGAACGGGCGGATCATCATCAACGCGCATCCGCGTTCGGGCAAGTCCGAGTTCCTGTCGCACTGGGTTCCGACGTGGTACGTGGACAACCTGCCTCACCAGCGGGTGGTGATCGCCAGTTACGCGGACTCGATTGCGGCGGACTGGGGCCGCATGGTGCGAAACGAGTTCGAGCGGAATCCGAGATGCCGGACGCGGTTGCGGCAGGACTCGACGAGCGCGACGCGATGGCACACGCCAGAAGGCGGCGGGATGGTGACTGCTGGCGTCGGCTCGGCCCTGAGCGGTCGCGGCGGGAACCTGCTCTTGATCGATGACGCGCACAAGGACTGGTCGGAAGCGAACAATCCGCTGTTCCAGGAGCGGGCATTCCAGTGGTATCAGGGCACGTTGAGGACGCGGGCGGAACCGGGCGCGACGATCGTCATCCTGATGCAGCGATGGGCAGAGAGCGACCTGGTCGGGATGCTCCTGGCCGAGAGCGGCGAGCGGTGGGAGCAGATCGTGTTGCCTGCGATTGCGGGCGAGAACGATTTGATGGGGCGTGCGCCTGGCGATCCGCTCTGCCCGGAGCGGTTCGGCCTTGAGGAGCTCGCGGCGACTCGTTTGGAGGTCGGGGGCGTCATCTGGGAGACGTGTTATCAACAGAACCCGCGCGGGGTCGGGATCGGCAGGGTGTATGAGAACTTCAGTGATGCGGCGCACGTGGATGAGACGGTGACGCTCAGGCGTGAACTGCCGTTGTGTCTCGCGTTCGACTTCAACATCGACCCCGGCATGCACGCGGAGATCGGGCAGTACGACGAGCGGGCGGACCTTTTCACGTGCATCGACGAGATTCATGGGCACCGCATGAACTTGAACCAATGCCTGGAGGCATTCAAGGACTGGCTCCGGGCGCAGGGCGGCTTTGCATGGCCGGAGTTGCATGTGTTCGGGGATGCGAGCGGGCACAGCGAGTCGCAGCAGACGAGCGAGTCGGCCTACGACATTGTGGCGAGCCGGCTCCGTGCGATGGGCGTGCCGTTCCGGGTCCGGGTGCCGCGCGACGCGCCGCCGGTCCGGGACAGCATCAACGCGGTGAACGAAGCGCTCCGGGACGTGGACGGGAAGTCGCACGTGAAGGTGCACCCGCGCTGCAAGCGACTGATCGCGGACCTGAAGTACTTGAAGCTCATGCCGGATGGCCTGATCAACAAGCGCGACAAGGCACTGAGCCACGCGGGTGACTGCTTCAGATATTGGCTGGCTTATCTCCGGCCCGTGGGCTTTGCGCGCGGGCGGTCGGTAGGCGGAAGAATGTCTGTGTGAACAAGCGAGGTGACGAATGAGTGAAGCGCAACAGACTGTGGCAGACGCGGGCGCGAAGCCGGCAGTCGGCGAGGCAACCGGGAAGCAGGTGCAAGGCATGGGCGGGATCGCCGGGGTCTACTCGACGGTCCCGGCCTTCCGCGGGTACGATCCGGCGCCGCCGGGCACGTTCGAGACGTATCGGCGGATGCGCGGGAACCCTACGATCGCGCTTGCCCGCGCGGTCGCCACGATGCCCATCCGCATGTCAGAGGTCGGGCTCGAGGCGAAGGACGGCGTGTCTGACGAGTTGACGCAGTTCGTGCAGGATGCCGTGCTGCCGCTGTGGCCGCGGCTGCTCAGGGACATGCTGCTCGCGCTCGACTTCGGCTTTGCGGGATTCGAGAAGGTCTGGGAGGTCCGGGCCGGGGCCGCGCCGGACGGCGGCAATCGCCTCGTCTACCGCAAACTGAAGCCGCTCCTGTGGGACACGACGAAGATTCGTGAGACGGACGACGGCTCGTTCGCCGGGTTCGAGCAGGGCAACATCAAGATCGGGCCGGAGAAGAGTTTCCTGTTCACGTATGATGCAGAGGTCGGGTTGCCTTATGGCCGCAGCCGGCATGAGAACGCGCGGAAGCCGTGGTCCGAATGGGAGCAGGCGACGGCGAAGGAAGGCCAGTACGTTACGAAGGTCTCTGGCGTGATACCAATCATTCAATATGAGCCTGGGGTCGCCCCCGATGCAACGGGGGCTATGGTAGACAAGTTCCAGTTAGGCATACGAGCCCTTGAGCACCTCGGCCGCGGGGCAGGCATACTCGTGCCGAAGGAACTGGCCAAGTATGCTCAAGACCTCATTCGGCAAGGGGTCGACATCACAAAACTCATGGCGTGGGATATTTCGTTTCTGGAGGCGAAGGGACAGCATGGCGCGGAGCTGACGGGGATTCTCCGGCACAAGGAATCGCTCATGCTGCGTGGCTGGCTTGTGCCCGAACGCGCGGCATCGGAGGGGCAACTGGGCACGAAGGCCGAGGCCGAGACGCATGTTGACCTGGCCGCCGCCATGTCCGACCTGGTGCTCGACGACATCATCGCGGCCGTCAACCAGTACGTGATCGACCCGCTGCTGGTCTACAACGT
>CAYOCZ010000274.1:3576-4925 GCA_964402475.1 uncultured bacterium
TATGCGAAGGGCAGCGTGTACCTGTCGACGTCGGGCACGTCGCCCGAACAGACGGCGTTCGTGCGCACGATCATCCAGGGCGTGCTCACGCAGCCGGGCAACGTCGACCTGTTCCTGCGGCTGATCGACTATGACGCGCTGCTCGACCAAGTCGGGCTGCCGAAGGGTTCGGAGATTGCAGACGCGGGCGACTTCACGCCGCCTGCCGCGTCGCCGGAAGCGCAGGGCGGCGCGTCTGACGGCAATCCGCAGATGGCGCTCCGGCGCCAGGCCGAGCAGATCATCAGGTCGATACACCGGGGCAGAGATGGGAGTAGATCATGACGACTGCATCCGAGGTTCTGCGAGACCAGATGTGTCGCGAGTGCGGGCGGGAGTGGGTGGCTCTGATGCCAGATGATGCGGCAGACCTGGAATGTCCAACTTGTCATAAGATGGTTCCGGCCTTGTCGCCAGTCGAGTCCGCCTTACTGGCGAAGATACATTCGATTCAAGACCACCTGTACCAGCATCATGGCGAGATTGTTGCGGAGGGCGGGCAGGTGTTAGAGGTAACCTGATGGCCCTGCACCGAGTCAGTCCCGTGCGACGTCGCCTCGCGCAGCTCCAGGAACGCGACCGGCGCAAGATCGAGATCATCGGGGAGCGTGTCTCCGGGAGGATCGCACCGGAGATCAATGCCAGGATTCTCACGTCGTTCGCGGCGGGACAGGACCCGATCCCCGTCCTTCACGAGCAGCTCGTCAAAGAGTTCACGCCCCTTGTCCAGAAGGCGATGGTGGCCGCGCATCTCACCGGGCGGCTGCGGTCGGCGCGTTCTGCGGCGGGCACGCTCAGAAAGCGGCGCACGATGGCGGCCTATGATGATGCGCTCGCCTACCTGGAGAAGCGACTGGCGCTCTCGCCTGAACAGATGCAGCACCTGATGGAGGTCTACGGCAACGAGTCGGTCAACGTCACGCGCAACCTCGGCGTCGCCGTCGAGCAGAAGGTGCAGACGGCGATGGAGGAAATCCTGCGGTCGGGCGCGCACGTCCAGGAAGCCGTCGCCATGCTCCGCGCCGAGCTGGGCCCCGACCAGGGCCTGATGTCTTCAGCGCTCATGAACACGCTCGTTCGGACGCAGACGCAGATGGCGTACAGCGCCGGCCGCTGGAACGCGAACCAGGACCCGGCGATCCAGGAGATACTTTGGGGCATGGAGTACGTGACGGTCGGTGACGACCGCGTGAGGCCGGAGCACCAGGCGATGGACGGAGTCCGCATGCCGAAGGACGATCCGCGGTGGGACGAGTGGACACCGCCTGCAGGATGGAACTGCAGGTGCTCGACGATCGATGTCTTCAACG
>CAYOCZ010000275.1:0-4889 GCA_964402475.1 uncultured bacterium
GAGACGTCCACATTGATCTGCGGCGTCGTCACTTCGACTCTTAGGTCGGCCATGTCGGTCGCCTCTCCGTCAAGTTAGGCTCTGGTCGCGTCGTCCGTCACGTCGGGCACCAGCTTCGCCGGAAAAGGCGGCACCTTCTGCAGCAGCGTTTCGCCGGCGTTGTCCCAAGCAACGTCGCAGACATAGTCCCCGGCGTCGTTGTCGGTCTCCTCCACGGTCGTCGTGAAGCCCGTTATCCCGTTCACGGGATCGACGTGTGCGATGATCTCCCTCGCGATGATCGCGTCGGCGTCGAGGTCATCCGCGTGCTTCTTCATCGTGAACCAGACGTGGCAGCCGGCGAGGGGCACCGGTACGCCACCGATGCTTATGGTGATCGTGACGGGCGTCTTCGTCCTCTGCCCGATCTCCAGCGGTGCGCTTGCTATCGGACCCACCTCCCGAAGACGCAGACGCTCAGGTCCGCCAGGGCCGTCGCCGCCGCGTCGACCTCGACGATGATGGCGAAGAAGAGCAGCGAGATCGCATCTCCGTCTGCGAATCCCTCCGCCGCGGTCATGGCGAATGAGATATGGTAGAGTCCCACCCCAATGTCAGCGACGGTTACGACCGTCCCGTTTGGAGCGCCGTCCAGGTAGACGGTCCCGGTCGGCAGGGCATCGGCGTCGACCAGGAAGCCTGCCGCATCGGTCACAGGGACAACGGTATGGTAAGTCTGCTCGAGAACGGGGTTCCGCAATCAGATCACCCCTCTAATCGTCCGGTTCGTTCACGCGAGCACCGAGCAGGCCCTGGTAGCCCTGGACGGCGGGAGCATAGATCGGTTCGCCATAGGGCGTACCGTTGCTGGCCGGGCTGCACAAGTCGAATACGCTTCCAGGGTCCGAGGCAACACTGCCAGGATTCCCTTCAAGCGGCCAGAAGTGCACGAGATTCGCCGGCTCCAAAGTGCGCGCCACGGATGGCAGGGCGAAGATGCACGTCGCATCCCATTGTGTCAGATGTATTCCGCGCCAGACGCCGACCTCGGCGAGCAGGCCCTTGTACCACTGCTGTGGGCCGCCGAAGAACGGCGAATTGAGCGCGCCCAGGCCAACCGGAGAGGTCACGGTGGCAGGACCGACCCACGCATCTCCAAAATGCGTGACCGGCACCGCGTTGATGTACGCCCTCGATCTGCGAATGTCCGCATCCCACACCGATAGGATGTGCAGCCATCCTAAGCTGCGGAGGTCTGCCGTCCCCTGGCAGGTGATTGCCCGGCCCGCATCGTCAACGCCCCAGAAGTCGATGAACCATCCAAGCCTCAGGCCGACTATCGCGCAGGAGTTGATGTGCGCCGCCGAGCCCATTCCGCCGAACCAGTATGGATTCACCGGCTCGTCAGCCGGGATGTTAACCCAGCAGGAGATCGAGAATGACTCGTTCGCCTCCAGCGAAAGCGGGTAGCCGGTGTCAACCCATTGGTCAACGCCGTTGAAGAGCAGAGGCACTAAGACGACCTCCCATCTATGCCCAGTTGACCGCCCCGCCGACCCAATCCCAGTCGGCGACGGATTGCCCCTGATCCACCAGCCCACTGCCGAACCCGAACCGTTGGTACGCCGACCCGCCGGCGGTCGCCCCGACCTGCACGAGGTTGTCGTCCACCCGCACCTCGCAGACGGCCCCGCGCGTCAGCATCGTCACCCGATGCCAGCCGGAGAGGTCAATGGCTACGTCCGCAGATCCGTAGACGTTGAGGCCCGTCTCCCGCAGGAACACCAGGAACTGCTCCGTCCCATCCCACACGCACAGGTGCGCCCCCTCATCCGCAACCGCCGAGCCAGCCGTGACCCGCACCCAGGCTTCGAGTTGCGCGCCCGGATCGTTCGTCAAGCTCGCCTCCTGGATGTACCAGCTCACATGCTCCGCATCGCTGTCGTCCGTCACGGTAAGAATTCCACCGGCAGCAGCGTATGCAACCGCACCACTCTCCGATTTGGTCCAGTGTACCGGGTCATCGTGCGGCAGGACAGTGCCATTGTAGAAGACCAGCCAACCGGGGCTCCGCGGCGCGACTGAGAACCCCGTCCCGGTCGCGTTCGGCGCGGCGACCACGCGCGTTGACTGCCGCGGCTGCGCGAGCGAGCGCACCGCCTGCCGGATCAGCCATGCGCTCTTCCGGTCGCGCCGCATCAGGTCCCCTCCTGCCGAACATGGACCGCCTCAAACTCCTGCACGTAGAGCGGGCCGTTCCAGCTCCAGGCCTTGCGCGTGATGCGGAATACGTCCGCCGCCGTCACGTCAACGTCGCTCACGGTGTCCACCTCCACGAACATATCCGGGTACAGGTCCGGGTGATCGTTCAGCGAGAAGTAGATCGGCAGGCACACTTCGCCCTTGCGCTCCCATAGCGCCTGCGCCGTCCGTTCCATCGTGTAGGCGTCGCCGTCAGCGACCAGCTCGACGGCCTGCCACACATCGCCGATGAAGTCGTCCGCCGTGCTGGTGATGATGGACGCCATGTTGACCAGCCAGCGGATCTGCATCTGCGCGCCCTGCCCGACCATGAGCACGATGATGTTCGCGAAGTCGTCGAGCGTCCTGGCGGCGCGGAAGTCGGCGATCACGTCCTCGGGCGTCACGGTGTCCTCGTCGAGTGTGAAGTCCGGCGTCCCGCCGTAGGCGGGCCGCGGGCGCAGGAAGCATTCGTCGTCCTGGTTCACCCCCCACTGGAGTCCGCGCGTGCCTACCAGATCGTCGAGCGCGTCCACCACGCAGGTGCTCTCGTCGAAGCGGAGGCTGCGCTCGCCCTTCGGGTCAGTCACCGGCAGGTAGAAGGCCGCCCCCATGCTGGCGAGGCTGACAGTCGCATCTACCACGATCTTCGCCGCCGGCACATCCGCGCGGTTGAGGATGTGCTCGAATGCATCGTCAATCGGCCAGCCTTCGTAAGACGAGTGCTGCACCATGAACTTCTTGCGCAGGCGCGCCTCCACCCGATCGGTTGCCTCGATGGTCAGGCGCGCGACCTCTACCCCCGCGTGCCGCGCCTTCTCCAGCGGCACCACGAAGCCCGTGAACTGGGTGTCGTAGCTCACACCGTCGTCGGTGCTGACCTCGGCCTTGACCAGTTCGTTGCCCTTGTACGTCGGCAAGCTCGATCCCGGCTTCGCGTATAGCTCCGCGCGCATGGTCGCCCCACGCCAGGCGTCTGACATCTCTCCGCTGATCCGTTCGAGTTGCAGCGCGTCGTTCGCCTGCGTCTCCACAGGGCTCGACGTGCCCGCGCCCGGGATGGCGGCCCTGTACTCCATGACGTTGTATAGCACGCCACGCTCGGTCCCATCGGTAGCAGTGAACGTAACGTCCGGGTGGGAGATGTAGGCTGTCGGGCCGACGGCTGCCACCGTGATCTCGGAGGTCGGAGGATTGTCGGTCTTCGTCAGCCGGTAGAGCGGCACCTGCGAGAAGAGCGGCCCCGCGTACAGGTTATGGCGAGGGTAGAGATATGCCAGCGTCGGGTAGGCGAGCTGCCCCATGTTAAAGCACGCCGTGTGCCCGATGACCGCCACGCGGATCTTACCGGGTGTGAGGACGAACTCGTGCTCCACCCCGGCGTCGTCATTCCACGGGCCGCGGTATGCCCACGGGCCGTCCATCCCGTCCATCCGCACCAGCAGCCAGCCGTCGAGGTATTCGATCTGGATGGTCTGCGCCAGAGCCGTCGTGTTCGTTCCCTGCACGATCTGCGGCCCGCCCGAATGCTGGCACTCGTCGATGATGCTCCAGTGCGTCGAGGAACCGGCCGCGAAGCCCGCGAGGATCGGCCTGTCATATTTGGCGCCGGTCAGGTTGAAGCGGTCCTCGTAGAATGTCGAGGTCAGGCTCTGTGCCGGGAACTGGAGTGCGTAGTAGGGGTGTGCGCCGTCACCGCGCAGGCTGATCTCAATAATCGCCGGGTCGGTTTCATCCTGTCCGCTCGGGTACCGCCACCACCAGAAGCGCAGGTTCGGCCAATAGTCATACTCCGACGTGACCTGCCCGAAATCCCCGCCGGCGTAATTCCCGGCGTTCCCGTCGTAATAGTGCAGGTACTTCTTGCGGATCGCGCCGACCGGCCCGAGCTCGCGCCAGGTCCCGTTATCAACCGTCCAATCGGCGACCACCATATCCGCGAGGGTGTAGTCCCCGAGCGGGGCGATGCCCTTGAGCGGTTCGATGTACTCAGTGATGCCCCTGTACTGCCACCCATAGTCCCCGGCGAGGTCCACGCTGAAGCCCTTGCCATATTCCCGCGGCTCCCGCGCCTGCCAGTCACGACCGAGCCCAAGCACCGCGGGAATCAGGTCCGCGTGCGGGTTATCGAGGGTCAGCTTCGCGACCGGATGCTCGTATGCCATCGGTCTCTCCTACGTCAGCAACGTCGGCCCGTTCTGGCTTGTCCAATGATCTACGGTCCACCACTCGTACAGTTCCTGCGTGCTGGTCAACCGCCCAATGACCCGGATGACGTGCCCGTCACTGGTACAGGCCACCGAGTCATAGTTGCCGCTGGCGTCCACGACGGTCTCTGCCCCGCCAGTCGCGTAGTCGCCGACCAGCTCGGCGAATCGAATGTCCGTGCCCTTAAGCCAACAGTAGCCGACTCGCCCGTCAGCGAGCGTATACATGCAGCACCTCTGTCCTTCCGTGACGCTGGGAACCCACGCCTCCTGCCAACGCTTCTCCACGTTGACGGGACTCCCGCAGACGCCGGAATAACGCGCTGAATAGGACAGCTCTTCGTACAGGCCGGCGGAACAGAAGTGCCCCCAGGCGTCCGTGACGGCTGTGTCCTCAACGGTCGTCGTGGGCGAGCCGCCCGAACAGAGCACGATCTCGATACTCTCGCCCGGCGCGGCCCG
>CAYOCZ010000276.1:0-4884 GCA_964402475.1 uncultured bacterium
CTTACCGATTGCTTGACCGCGGCGGGTTTCAGCACCCATGACGCAGATGCCGTCGTGACTGCCCTGGGGACTGGTAGTACGCTCACCGCCTGTCTCACTGCGGCTGGATTCTCCACGCATGATGCCGCGGCGGTAGTGACCGCTCTCAGTACGGGAGCGACGCTAACAGATTGCCTCACCGCGACCGGCTTCGCAGTGGCGGGTGATGCCATGACGCTTGCAGACGCCGCGATCACTGCGGCGAAGCACGACGCGAGTACATCCTTCCCGCTGGCCTCTGTGGACTCAGGGGCAACCCAGGTTGCACGCACAGGCGCGGATAGTGACACTCTAGAAACACTCAGCGACGAGATTGTCGTTGTGGACGCTATAGTGGATGCTATCAAAGCCGTGACCGACAACCTGCCCAACAGCGGTACGCTCACTAGCCTGGCCCTGGAAGCTACGCTTACCGAGATGAAGGGCGTGGGCTGGACTGACGAAACCCTCAAGGCCATCATGGACGCGGTCGAAGCTATCTCCCCGGGAGAAGCGACACTCGCCAATCAGTTGACCCTGCTCGCTCGGCTCACCGCTGCCAGGGCTGGATACCTGGACAGATTGAACACAGCTACGATCACGGTTACTAGCCCGGTCAACGCGACTACGCACGCTGTCACCCTCTACCAAGCCTCGGACTACACGTCCGCCAGCGTCGCCGGTACGCTGGACTTCACACTGACGGACTGGGCCGGCCGCACCGTTACCGAAGCCTGGTTCACGATCAAACGCCGGTATGCCGACCTCGATGCCGCTGCAATCCATCAGGAAACCAAGACGGACGGCGGGATCACCATCAGTGACATCACCGGACTTGACCTTACCGTCTCCATCAGCGCGGCCGACCTCGCGGCGATGGACGCGGGCGAGTACGTGTACGACCTCAAACTTCAAGTCGGGGGCACGGTCGATGTCGCGGTCATTGGCGTCTTCACTCTCGCCGATGTCGTGACCCGGGCGACGGAGTAGGCTGTGGCTGAGATGACATTCGATGTACGCTACCAGCCGCAGCCGTGGTCGCTGCCGGTCTTGCAGAGCGCGGCTCGGTACCGTTGGGTTGCGGGCGGCCGTCGCCTCGGTAAGACACACCTACTAGCGCAAGCCGGTATGGAGGCGGTCGCCCGCTTTGCTCCCCTACGCCACGCGATGTGGGCGCAGGCGGGCAGGCACGAAGAGCCGTACATCGGCTGGGTAGTGGCCCCGACCTATAACATTTCCCAGAAGGACTGGCGCGTGTTTCGTGGGGCCGTATACAAAGGCTGGTACAAAGCGAGATTGACCAATCCCAAGGAATTGTATTTCAAGGCGTTCAATGCCTACATCCAGTTTGCATCCGCAGATCATCCCGACGATTTGGTCAGTGAAGGCCTCGACTTTCTGCTCCTCGATGAGTGCGGCTTGATCTCCGAGGAGGCATGGATGACCGTGCAGCCCTCGCTCGCCGAACGCCAGGGATGGGTCCTGGGCGTCGGGCGCCCTTCTGGCGCCGAGCACTGGTTCTACGACGAGTGGCTCACGGGTCAGGCGGGCCATCAAGGGCGCGTGGCCGGCGAGTCTGAGTCGTGGCAGTTTGATTCCATCGCCAACCCTCTGTTCCCCGTAGACGAATGGGAGCGCCAGAAGCGCCGCTTCCCGCCCGGTTGGTTCGACCAGGAGTTTCGCGGCGGGTTCATCCGCGGCGGCAGCGCCGTGTTCCCCTCACTCGATCACTGCCTGCTGCGCCCCACCCTGCGCGGCCCGATCAAGGACTCGGCGGGCAACCCGGCAGAGCGTGGCTGTGTGACAGGCGTGGACGTAGGCCAGCACAAGGCGCACACCACCTGCGTTACGTTGGACGCCAACCGCGCGGTCGTGGACTTGCAGCAATGGACGGGTGACACGACCGCTGCCCGCAAGGATCGGATCATCAGGACCGTCGCACGCTGGCGCAGCAAGGTTGTGCTCGACAGCACGTTCGGCTCCATCGGGCACGATCTGGAGTCCGAGCTACGCGCCGCCGGCCTCTCAGTCATGGGCGTGGACTTCACGCCCAAGAGCAAGGCCGCGATGATCCTCGCCATGTGCCAAGCCATCGAGGAAACGCAGTTTCAACTCGGTCCAGTCGAGCACCCGATGGTCGCGCGGCTGGTTCAAGAGTTTCGTGAGCACCAGATGCGCACAACCCGCCGCGGCGTTATCACCTACGGCCCGCCAGGCAACAAGACCTGCGATCTGCTCACCGGCTGCTACCTCGCCAACTGGGGAGTCGAGTCAGGTTGGTCCGCGGGTGCGAGCGATGTGGGCTATACGCCTGGGCAGATCACGACCGAGTCGGGACGAGTAATCGAGCCTCCGTACCCAGCGCTCGGCGCGCGCGGCCGGCGTACGTTCTGGGCGCACGGTCACGTCTGAGCTTGACATAGCCGCCAGGTTTGGATAGAGTCGCGTGAGCAGTTTCTCAAGGAGCAAATCATGGCACAGTGGATCAACAGTAGGGTGGCGGTTGGTGCAACCGCCGTCAGCCTTCCTGCCGCGGCGAAAACCCTCAATGGGGCCGCCCCCTCGTACCTGCGCATCGCCGTCGAAGACCAGGCTATCAGGGTTCGCTTCGACGGCACAGCGCCCACGTCGGGTGGAACGATCGGTGTCGTCTACGCCGCGGCCGCGACGGACGAGTTCTACCTGGAGCAGGACGCCACGTTCGTGACCAATTTCCGCGCGATTGAGGAGGTTGGGGGTTCGCCCGCCGTGCTCCAGATCGCGGCGCGATTCTGAAGCCAGCGGCCCTGGACAGAGCATCGCCTATCCCTACGGGGCTTACGTGTCCCTGCGGTCTTCGGGTTCGCCTGCCATCGGTCACTCCTCAAAGGGGCTAGTCGATATCTGAAGCGGTCGCCGGGATGTTCTGCGGACGCTGGGGCTCGGGGAGCAGGTCATTGCTTTGCTGTGCGCCGCACTGTTCTGCCTTCGCGTCACTTCGCCTTGCCCTGCCTTTGCAGGGCGCAGCATTGCTCTGCCGTTGCTGTGCGGGGCAAGGCTACGCTCAGCCATCGCCGCGCCCTGCCTGGCTCGGCCTTAGCGGTACTTCGCTTTGCCTCGCCCAACTCTGCCTTCGCGAAGCGTCGCGATGCCTGGACGTGCCCAGCCATCGCCTTGGGCTATGCGAGTAGGATCGACTCCTTGCCTTCTGGGGTCACAGTGCAGGAAAAACGGCCCTTTCCGGAATTTCTCCATTGCCCGAGCCCGCGGAGTTGCCCGTATGTGAGCCACTCAAACAGGACGCCTTCTAAGTCGCCGAGCAAAAGTTGCACGGTGAACTGGAATCGTGTGCCGACGGGAAGCGATTCCGACCGGGCGAGAGCGATGCGTTCGCCTTGTGCGGTTGCGGCCCGGAGTGGGCGGATGCAGAGACCGATTTCTCCGGCGTCGGGAAGGATGGCGGGAATCTGCCGCGGCGAAACGAACACCGTGCCGTCGATCTCCTTCTTGTATGCCTTGCGCTTGATGGACTCGGAGTCCTTGACACGCCGTAGGCATCCGCAAGCGTCCTTGAAGAAGCCTTTGATCTGGTAGTCCCACAAGCATGGGATGCCGTCTGGTGTGCGGGGGAAAACTGTGGTGCTCTGGCGGAGTTCTTCGTCCACGTCAGGGAGTGCGTCGAGTTCGGCTTCGTCCACGTTCTCCGGTCGCTTGCTGGCGATGAACTCTCTATAGAGGTCTGGGTGTGCGGATGCGGTTCCCAGGATTTCCTCAGTTACGGCGATTTCCACTTCGTAGCGCAGTCCCTTCATTCGGTTCTCCTCATTTGGGATGGGGGTTTCAGAACGGTATCTTGCTGGGGTCGATGTCTGGCGCGGTCAGGATAGTATGCGGATGCTGGGGCTTGGGGAGCAGGTCGCCGCGTTGAAGCATCCCCGCAATGGACGGCCTGTCGAAGACCGCTCGCCGCAGGGCTTCTCTCCCGTCCTCGTCTCCGCGCAATCCGAGCAAGTCGTCAAACCCGAATCCGTAGGCCAGCGCGATTCGAGCCAACTCGACTACGCCGATGATCTGCTCGCCCGCCTCGTACTGCCCCAAAGACTCTACGGGGACATGGCTGCGTAGCGATGCCTCGCATAGCGACCAGCCGCGCAACAGCCGGGCCGTACACAGCCGCTGCCCAACAAGCGCTGTCATCTGCTGTTCGTGCGTTGGCTCGATATCGGGTTGGGCGGCGTCAACCGTTGCACATCCAAGTTCGCTCATGGGGTCTCCTCCTTCAAACAGCAGCCCGGCTCGAACACCATGCCCGGGCCGTCGATGTAGGGAATCGCCATGATCTCGTCGTAGACCAGGCACTTGTACTCGCCTCTTTCGTCTGGGCCTCTCAGCAGGGGGCACGTCTCGCCGCTGGCTTCGGTCCATGCCACGTCCAGGCCAAACTCGTCACCGTGCTCGCGGACCATGTGCTCCGCCAGGTCGCACGGGGCACCGCGACAGCACTCACCACAGCGGATGCACTCGGGTCTCGCCAGCAGCGCACCCTCTGCCATGTCAAGCAGGATCGTCGCTTCGCTCAGGTCAGGCATGGGGGGCCTCCTGTCCTGTCCCCGTATTGCACGCCGCGTGGCGGATCAGCCTGAGCGCCGTTTCATGGCGGGTCTCACCAGGGACCGCGTCCTCCACGGCATACAGCAGTTCGTGGTACTTGTCCGACACGCCAGGCTCCTTCGCTGTCAACATAGAGGCGGGCCACTCCCATTTCCATGGCAAGCCTCGTCGGCCTCCTGTCATGTCCTCGTATTGAAAGCCGCACGGGGGGATCAGGTCGGGCTCCTCCATGTCAAAGTGGGCGTTGACAATCGCCGCGAGCGCTTCCACAGCGGC
>CAYOCZ010000277.1:0-4865 GCA_964402475.1 uncultured bacterium
CGAACTGGACCGTGCGGTACCGGTGCTCGCATTCCCCGGCCACATACCCGCGATCCTCCAGCACCTAGCCATAGACGTGCGGGTTCGCGCGGATGAGGTCGAGTTTCCGGCCGGTCGGAGAGCAGTGGAAGTAGAAGCAGTTGCGCTCCGGGTCGAAGGCGTGACTGAGGGTGACGAGGTAGGGCTGGTCCTCGGCGCACAGCGCGAGAGTCAGAAACTTCTGGCCCGCGACGATGGCGGAGAGTTCGGCCGGGTCGGTAATCGCCTTGTCCGGGTGGCGTGTGTGCCAGCTCTTCACTTCCCCGCCTTCACGAGGCAGCGGGTGATTTCGCCGATGTAGACACGGTGGTAGTCCTTCTTCGGGTAGTTCTCGCCGATCTTCGGGTCGAGGAACCGGCGTGGGTCGAGGTCAGTCGTATAGAGCTTGCGACAGATGAACGCCAGCCACGCCTGCTTAAACGTCACAGCGTCCTTGAAAGGCGACACCGGCTCGAGCCCGGTTTCCTTCGCCTTGTCGTAGTCGCGGCCCGACTTCGAGCCGCAGAAGACCAGCGCCTTCCGGTGCTTCTTCGGGAAGAACGAGAGCGTAAAGCGTTCCTGCTCTTCCATGAACTCGTACGTATAGCGCGTGGGCCGGACAAAGACGAACGTGACCGGCCGGTTCCAGAGGACGCCCAGCCCACCCCAGCTTGCGGTCATCGTGTTCCACCGCTCGGGCGTGCCCGCGGTCACGAGCATCCAGTCCTTGTCAATCAGCTTGAAGACGTTGTCCTTCAGCTTGTACGGGTCGATTCTCAGGAATTCGGTAGCCATCGCAGCTCCTTTCATATGCGGCGGAGATTATAGCGCCCGGTGCACTCTCGGCAACCGGTGCCCAGCCCCAGCCGGTATCCCCGAAGCGGCGCCGGCGCTGACCGTCCATCGAGAGAGTAACCGCCGAGAGCGCCAAGAACGCCAAGGCCGGATTCTGCCACTGCCCACTGCGAACTGGTAACTCGCACGCCCAGTGCGCGTCTTGACACCGGCCGGATTCGGAGGCACAATGCGGGGTGGCAAGATCCTCAGATTCGCCATTCGGCCGCGCTTGGCCTGTGCCTGAATCAGAAGCGTGTAAATGGGAAGTGTCCCGGATTATCCCCAAGCACGTGAAACCCCACAAAGGGGGAGGATCACAGGCCGGAGACACCCGTGCCGGAAGCGTACGGGCGCAGGTCATCGCCACCAACGACGACATAGAGGTCGAGTATCAGTTGCCTGTAGCTGCGCACGTGCGTGCAACCTTGCACGACGCGGTCGGGAGACAGGTCGGCGTGCTCGACGCCGGGGAGCAGGCTCCCGGAATGCATCGGATGCATTGGGACCGCGACGCCGAAGGCCGCAAGCTGAGTGCCGGAGCTTACTTCGTGCTGCTTGACATGGGCAAAGAGATAGCTCGGCTGAAAGCAGTGGTCAGATAGGACAGGTGTTCGGAGGGGCGGATTTCTCCGGCCCTCCGAGATTGGTGTACCTGTGATGGAAATCAGGAGGTCGCAATGGTGATGACCCTGTTGGTCCTGTCTTCTGCTGCGGTTGCCGTCGCCGGGTTCATGCCGAACGTACGCATTGACCACCAGAACCAGTCTAACTACACTTGCTGCAAATGCGCGATTACCATCGGCCCGGGTGCGCAGCCGAACCAACCGCTCTACGTTGCGTTCCAGGGCGATACGTTGCCGGGTGGCCGCTCCGACATCTGGTTCCAGAAGTCCACCGATGCCGGCAGAACTTGGCTGGCCGAGGACCTGCTGATTCGGCGCGGAGACCGCTACGCGGTCTATCCTGACATCACGACCGACTCGGACGGCAACGTCTATGTCGTCTATAAAGACGTGTATATTGACACTGTCGGGGCGCGCAACTACCAGGTCTCATGCGTGCGCTCGAGCGACGGCGGGGCCACGTGGACTGCGCCGGCTAGGGTCGATGACAGTTCAAACGGAGCGATCGGCTGGGCCCGGATTGCCGCGGACTCGGCCGGCAATCTCTTCTGCGCCTGGAACCAGTTGCCGGGCGGGATCAGCCATGTCTTCTCGTCGGTGTCGACCGACAAGGGCGCGACATGGAGCCCGCAGGTACGTGTGGATAATGACACGACGACTGCTGGCGTCTACCACGCGGATGTCTTTGTCCAACCGGGCACGAATCATTACCTCGTGGCTGCAACTGTCCCCCTCTGGGTCGGAGGTTACATCAAGCGCGGCGCCTATCTGTACCGCTCGACCGACCGCGGCCTTACCTTCCAGCCCGGGGTCCAGCTCGACACGTTCAACTGGAACACGTGTGAGTCTCACGTCGTCGCCGACCGGGACCACATCATCTGCGACTACTTCGGGCCAAGCCGGAACGCCCGTGACCGAATGCTCGTTGAGGCCCGCACGTTCTACACGCAGGCCGACACGTGGGGCGCACCCTCATCGGTCACCGAGCTTGATACGCTCCACTCGTTGTACTACAGCGGCAAACTTGCTCTCTCTGCCGACGGCCGCGTGCACACGGCGCTGATGATCTGCCATACGGGTGAATGGCTTTCCGACGTATACTACACATCCTCGTCGGACCACGGCGTCTCGTGGTCCGACCTCGAACTCGTCAACGACGACACGAGCGGCAATAGCGGGTACCTGGACATCGGCACCGACGTGGCCGGACACGCCTACGTGGTGTGGATGGCCGCCAGTGAACGCCGCGAGATATGGTTCTCAACCAACAACCCGGCCGGCATCGCCGAACAGGCACAGCAGCCCTGCACGACGTGGCCAATCGCCACCGTCGTCCGCAACGTCCTGTTCCTGCCGGGAGCCATAGGCCCCAAGCCTCAAGCTCCAAGCTGCCTGCTCGATATCAGCGGAAGAGAGGTTCTGGTCCTGAAGCCAGGCGAGAACGATGTGCGGGCGCTGGCGCCGGGTGTGTACTTTGTCAGAGAAGCACAAGCTCATGCCCAAGCACACGCGGTCCGGAAGGTCGTGGTGACGAGGTAAGTGCGGCAGTAGACAGCAGACAGGAGACAGGGGCGGGCGGAAGCCCGCCTCTGCATTCCGAGTCTCCGGGGCGGGAAAACATTTCTCACTTTGGCCGGGCTGTGGCGGGATGTTTCTGGCGGGAAACGGAAAACGCTATTCCAATCGGAGCCGGCACCTGTCCGGCACGCCCGCGGCGGCGTCTTGTTCACGTATCTCACGGTACATTAGCACTTAGCGCGCATCCCCGGTTCTGCCGCGACTAGTTTGGGGGGCATGCCCCGGGCTTACCCCGGAATAGTCCCCGGAGTGGCCTGCGCTGTTCTCCCCGAACACTCCCGGCGGGTCCTCCGGAAGGCGACTCTTCGCGTTCTGCCGGTGTCCGCCAGAACAACCTTCGCCGCGGCCATTCGGGCGCGTTCCCATTAAGTCTCTATCACGGCCATCTGGCAAGCCGAGGTGGGTCGGGCAGAGTGGGTGAGCGTGACCGTGACGCGGAACGTATGGCACTGGTCGCTGCGGGCGAAGGTCTGCCCGTGAGTCTGAGGCGGGGCGCGACTTGATGGCCCGGAGTTCTGCCTGAGACGCGCGCTGGCAGGAGGGGAGTCACTCCCGGGTTGACCCCGGGGTTCAAGGCCGAGTACGATGCGGCCGTCAATGTGGTCATCAATCAAGAGCTTAGCCCGCCTTTCAGTTCCACGACGAACGCGGGGCTGAACGCGGCATCCAATCGCGCCTGGACCGTGGCACTCAACGCCGCAGTCGGTCGGGACTTCAACGCCACGCTCAATCCGGCAATCAATCGCGCGGCGAATCTCGCAGTGAGTTCCGGCCTGACCTGCGCATTGAGTGGCGAGTTGAGATCGGCGTTGAGCCGCGCGTTGAGTCTGCGGCTCAGTTCGGCCCTGAGCGCCGAAGTGAACGCGGCAGTTCCGGTGCGGGTGCTTTGACCCGGAGCCGGTCTGGCGCGTAAGCTCTGCCAGTACCGCACGGTGCACATTGGAGAACCGCATTCACTCGGAAAAGCGGCGGTCTTGCCGCCGCATTCCAAAGACTCGACCGCCATCTATATGTAGTAGCGCGTCGACTTCCGACCACGATTCTCCCGTCCACTCCTCGGCCCACGGGCCGCCTGGGGAGTAGCAGTCGCCGACACAGCGCCGGACACACTGACTCGTTCAATCACCGGTACTTCTTCCGGAGAATCGAGCCGAACAACGACGCGAACGACTGCTGGAACGACGACTTGAACGACTTCGCGGACAACTCGCGGCACAACGACGCGAACAGCTTCGCACACAGCCTACGATACAGCTCGCGATTCAGCCGACGACACAGTTGCCGACGCAATCGTCTACACACTTGAAGACACGTCTGCCGGTACTTCCCGACGAACTTCGACCGGTACTTGGCAAGACACAATCGCGCCTTGGGCGCGAGGTCCCGGTTTCCAGGAATCAGTTCCCAGAGCGCGGTCCAAAGGTCTCCTCACCCCGACCCTCTCCTCGGCGAGGAGAGGGAGAGCGGAGCGAAGGAGAGGAGGGCTCGGGCTGCGTGTGCTCTCGGCAGACAGGGTTTGCGACACGACCAGAAATCCCGGCTCTCGGGACACGATCCCGAATCCCATGAGATTTGGGTCATGTCCCGTCGTGTCTTTGTGGCGGACCCGGAGCGGAGGTCCCGGCGTCCCTCGCGGTTGTGTCATCCTACTCCATCCGCGGGAAGGCCGTCCAGTCCATCCGCGTTTGCGAGGCAGTTGCGGCGCTGGTTGACCGGGCGCGCGTCCGGCCTATTATCCTCCGTGCGGAATAGAGGACGCCCGACCCCGGTATATTCGAGCGGAGGTACGCAATGAATCACCTGAAACTG